>CAZOZU010000078.1:0-8073 GCA_964584355.1 uncultured Rikenellaceae bacterium | reverse complement strand
CCAGCTTAGGTTTGTTTTAAAAGCAAAACCCTGCAGGTACTTTTGCATAATAATATATGAAAGAGGTATTGCTATTAAATATGCAATAACAATCCACTTTACTATGCTCCAGCTAAGGATCCCAATTATGTCTGTGACTTTTGCTCCATGTACCTTCCGGACTCCGATCTCTTTTGTTTTTTGTCTTGATATGAAATGAATAACACCAAATGTCCCGAGACAGGAAAGGATTATTGAAATAATTGCAAATACCCTTATTATGAAGGCTGTCTTTTGTTCATTTTCGTATAGTGTATTGAGCCATTCGTCATAAAACTGAAATTGAAAAACGAAATCGGGACATATCTCATTCCATACTTTTTTTATGTTGTCTATAACACCAGGGTAATCACCGGGTAGTATTCTGCAGGTTAAAAAACTTATACCGAAATGATCGGAACATCCGAATACTGTTGGTGCAACGGGCTGGTTCAGTTTCTCAACATTCATATCCCTGATAACACCAACTACATTAAGAGTATTTTTTTCTATTTCTTCGGGACTTGCTCTTCCGAAAGCCTGGCCGGGAGTAGGGATACCTCTCAATACTTTTCCTTCAATTGTTTCCCACCCAGTTAATTTAAATGCCATTTCATTGATAATTACCGATCTCTCCCAGTCGCTTTCCCGGAATCCTCTTCCCTGAATGAATTCAGCATCATAAACCTTAAAGAAGTCTGGATCGACAGTAAAAGATGGAAGATTGCCCTCATAATTATATTTCTCACGTGCTTCGTTCCACAAACTCCAGAGGCTCACCCTGCCTGGTATACCATGTGAAACAGTAGATGATACTATATATGGATTGCTCAATAGGTTTTCTTTGATTACCGGTAATTTATCTTTTATTTCCCAGGGAATATTGATAGTTATCAGCTGTTCCTTGGTGAATCCGAGGTCCTTATTTGTCAAAAGGTTATTCTGACGTGTCATTATAATTAATGATACAATCATTATTATGGATATTAAATATTGTAATACTGATAAACCATTCTTAATGTGAAGCTTATTCTTTACAGCCGTATCACCGAATATGGATGCCGGTTTAAACCTTGAAATAATAACAGCCGGATAAAATCCTGAAAGGAGTCCAATAAATATTACACCGGGAATAACAAAAAGTATATTTGGAAAATGTAATGCTAAAAGTTCAGGCAACTCTTTATCTATCAATGTTCCAAATGGTTTTTCAAGAAGAAAGGATATATATATTCCAAGAATAAAAGCAATAAAACTTACAATAATAGCTTCCATTATAAACTGCCGGAATATTTCTTTTCTCCCTGCACCTGTAACCTTTTTTATACCGATTTCCTTCACACGGCCTAAATGATTCGAGGTAAAAAGGATTACAAAGTTCAAGACAGAAATTAAGAGGATTAAGATTGTTACGACACTGAAAAGAAGTATTGACTGAAGATCAGCATGAAGAGTTTGGCTGGCACGATCCATTGTCATCGGGCTCATATACGATTTTTTAAGCGGAAGCAGTTTGAATGATTGTTTCAAATAATGATCATCAGAAAAGTCCTGAGTCAGCTTTTCTTCCAACTCAACAGGATCGCTATTCTCGTTTAACAGAAAAAATAACCTGGAATACCAGATGCCGCTTCTCCATTCCCCTCCCAGATCTTCCACATTTTCCCACCTGATCAAAGCGTTTGTCTGAATGCTTGACCTTTGTGGCAGATCATCATATATAGCCGTAACCGTATAATCCACCCTATGTTGAATATTTATTTGTTGTCCCAATGGATCAGTATTTCCGAAAATATTACTGGCCAGCGATGAACTGATTGCAATACTGTTCTTGTCGGGTAAAGGTTCATCCGGATCGCCGCTTGTGATCTTCAGTGAGAAAATATCGAAAAAATCATTATCTGTTCTTACCAGGTTTGTAACAGTCAATGGAGACTTCTCATACGAAAGATCTGCAGGTCTGTTGTCATAACGACATAATTTTTCTATTTCGGGATAGTTTTTCCTTATATCATCAACCCTGTCTGCCCTGAAAGATGTAATACCCCCGTCAACACAAAGGCGATAAATTCTTTCAATATTTGGAAATGATTTATCATAGCTGATTTCATTGAAAATAAATGAGGCTAACAGTAATGAAATAGCCAGACTGAAGGCAAATCCTGCAATGATAACAAATGCAAATACAGGATTTCTTACCAGGTTTCGGATTAATATTTTTAAATAGTTTTTCATTACTTACAATCCATTGTTAATTGAGCATTGTTCATCTCTACCGGTTCATTCATATCTTAGTGCTTCGATCGGATTTTTTATTGCCGCCCGCAAGCTAAACCAGCTGACAGTCAGTAATGCTATTCCCAATGCCATTAACCCGGCAAGTCCGAATATCCACCAACTCAGATTTGTCTTATATGTAAAGTTTTCAAGCCACTTGTGCATGACATAATATGCAGCAGGACTGGCTATTAAGACTGAAAAAATCACCCATTTAATGAAGTTCCTGTTCAATAATGACAAGATATCATATAATCTGGCCCCATTAATCTTCCTTATGGCAATTTCCTTTGTCTTACTTATTACTGATAATTGTGAAATTGAAAACAATCCGATACATGAAATAAAAATCGCGATAAAACTTATTAAAGAGATTATTTTCCTGAATTGTATCTCTTTATTATAATTTCTATTAAGTCTTTCATTAAGAAATATATAATTGAAATCATTATTGGTGGAAAACCTTTTATAGACCTCTTCTATGAAGTCAATAGCACCCTGAATATTTTTGTCATTGATCTTAACCGCAATGTTAGCAAACAGATTTCCTCTTTTCAGAATTAGCGGTTCGATGGGATAATAGAGTGATCTGAAATTAAAATCCTTAACAATTCCAACAATTTTTGATTTTATTTCCGGTGTACTTTCCTGAATGATATAGTTTCCTAATATCGGACCTTCCATCATAAATTCCCTGGCTGCTGTTTCATTAACCAGAACCTCATTAATGTCGGAGCTAATATTTTTATCAAAAAATCTGCCCTCCACAAGTTGCAGACCATATACTTTAGCGAAACCATCATTCACCGTAAGTCCACTTGTATGAAAATAATTTTCATCAGAGATTGAATTGAAATATGAAGCATCCATTCCCGGATCATCTCCGATCTGGTTACTTGAAGTACTTACTTCTATTACCGATGGATTCTTTTTAAGCTCCTCAATAAATGGGGGAAGACTATTATAGCTTATACTATTATTTCTTAAAACGATAACATTATCACTGTTAAATCCTTTATCTACTGAACCGAAGTATTTAATTTGCTTGTTTACAATAAGAGTTGCAAGGATGATAAAAGAAGCCAGTGTAAACTGGACTAAAATAAAAAAGTTCCTTGAGCTCAAAAACCGGCTAATTTTATCTTGATTCGTCTGGTTGATAAGCTCTTGCAAAGGTTGTTTCTTAATAACAAAAAATGAAACTGAGCCTGATATTAGAATCATTAATAATAAAATAATTCCGGATATAAATAATATAAATACTATTCTTTCGGAGCTTAAATTGATATTGAAGCCTGTTAAACGAGTAAAAGGTTCACCGATCAGAGAATATATAAATATGGATGTTAAAAAAATGATTACAAAGAAAAACAATGATTCGGAAATAAATAAAAAGGCAATATTCCTTCTTAATGCACCAAAAATTTTCAGAACACCAAAATTTTTGAAACGCATTGACAGAGCCGCCATTGACAGGTTTAAGTAATTAATAAATGATATTATTATAACCATCAACGACAGAAAAACAGATCCATAAACATATGTTTTATCTGAATTGATTGCCACATCAAACTTGTGCTTACTGAAATGAATCTGCTTTAAAGGTTCAGTAAGAACAAAAAAGTAAGGATCACTTGTTTTTAATTCATCTAATGATTTTATTTCATACACATCCGCATCATATGCATGAAAGTATTGATATTTTGTTAGTTTAAGGTCTAACTCTGATCTGTTGTTAATTGGTGTTCGTGTCTTTATGTAGGTATAGATATATTCATTCTGAAATGTACCAGGATCAAAGTCTTTGTTTATATACACACTTTGTACAATCTGAAAGTTTATATGAAAATTGTCAGTAATATCTTTAAAAACCGCTGATACAAAATATTCCTTTTCCTGTCCTCTGTCTTTGATTTTTATACACTGATCCAGTGCTGAATTAATATTACCAAAGTATTTTTTTGCCAGTGATTCCGATATCACTATCTGTGAAGGATCGCTTAAGGGATCATTATCTTTTTTTGCAACAAGCCTGAAATCAAAAAAAGAAAAGAAATTATTATCTGAACGAATAATTGTCGGATTGTCAATTTCAGAATCCCTGAAAGTAATTTCCCTTGAACCCAGCATATACAGCCTGACAGTTTCCTCAATTTCAGGAATCTCATCTGTTAACAATGTAGCAAAATCGGGACTTGTAACAACAATATCCAGGGGACGACCACTAATTACTCCTTTGCCGTAGACTCTGTAAATCCTGTCAGAATCCTTTATAAATCTGTCATAACTTATTTCGGAATAAACATAACTGAGAATATAAATGACAATTGCAAATGAAATCCCAAATCCGAATACAATTATAAATGTATTCAGCTTGTTCTTTCTGTAGTTCCACATTATTGAGGATAGCATTAAGTTCATTATTGCCTTTTTAAAAACCTCTTTTTGTTTGAGTTAAAGATTTTGATGTGTTACTTTCATTCTATTTTCCTTTCAGCCCTCCTTTAGGGATTTGGGTTTTTCTCCCCCCTGAGGGGGATATCCCACTTCATCGGGAGAGGGGGTTTTACTCATATCGCAGAGCTTCAACCGGATTTCTTGTTGCTGCTCTCCAACTCTGCCAGCTTATGGTAAAGACAGCTATTACGATCGCCGAAAATGCTGCTGTAGCAAAGATCCACCAGCTTACCTCTGTTTTATATGCAAATCTTTCCATCCATTTCGAAATTAGCCAGATTGAAGCCGGAACAGAAATTATAACCGCTACCAGAACCCATTTTATAAACTGAATATTCAGCATCTGCAATACTTCTTTTATTGTTGCACCATTTACCTTTCTTATCCCTATTTCTTTAAATCTTTTTGATATACTCATTAGTGAGATCCCAAACAATCCCATAATGGAAAGCATTGTAGCTATAAGCGTGAATGTTCCGATAATTTTCAGCTGGTCTCTTTCACCCCGGTAAAAAAGATCAAGATCATCGGTTAAATACCTCGTTTCAAATATCTCATCAGGAGAAATTGTTGTGTAGAGTTCCCTGAGCCTGTTAATAACAGCTCCATCGTTATTTCCATCGGTTTTGATAGCAATAAGGCCCATTCTTTCAGGATTCTGCGGAAGGATCACCATTGGCCTGATAAGTGAATGCATCGAATGGGCATGAAAATCACGTAAAATTCCCCTTACATTAAATGCCAGAAGTCTTTCTCCTGCCTTTACATTATGTTCTAAGGCAGCTGATTCATTAAGCAGGACTTCAGGAGGACCCGGTTTATATGGGCCAAAAGAAGATCCATCAATAATTTCCATATCTAACAATTCGGGCATCCCCTCTCCCATTATTAATCCATCAAGACGTACCCTTTCACCATCAGGTGTGGCAAGATTTACAGGAAGAAAAGCGTTAAAGGGAGGTATAAATGTTCCTCCTGCCACATTCATAACACCGGGGATCTTTTTCATCTCTTCGGATATCGGATGGAAATTATTCTTAAGCTCATCGGTATTAAGATCCGTTACCAGTATATTCTCCGGATTAAATCCCTGATAGCCTGTTAATGTATAATTTATTTGTTTCGAGACAGCCATCACCGCTGATACAAGTATCATGTAGATGGCGAAATGAAGAACCAGGAATGAATAATTCCACCTGGCAGACCTGCCTGATCCGATGTTCAGTTTTGTAATAAGTTTCAGTACCGGGATCCTTGAATAATTAAACCCTATCAGCAATCCGGAAATAGTACCTGTAAAGACAATTATAAGAACCAGAATGCTCCATAAGGCAGGATTGAGAAAAACCTGGCCAGTCATCGTCTTGTGCAGGGTTGTGTTTATAAAACTTATGCCAATATCAATTATAAAAACTGCAGGGATAAGACCCAGTATAACAATCAGATTTGATTCAACAAGTATAAGTTTCCTGATATTACCAAATGAAGCCCCGAACACCTTCCTGGTTCCTATCTCATGTGCCCTTTCAGAAATACCGGCCCGTGCAAGAAGTATATAGTTTACAATTGAAATTATCAGTATAAGTATTGATATGGCTTCATAATATTTCAGATCTTCGGGATTACCACGACGAAGGAAATAATTACCCGTAATATCTTCTGAGCCAAGGTATATATCTGCAACCGGCTGAAAACTATAATGGAGTTCATCCTTGTTTTCAACAGTCAGGAACTCTTTATACTTTTCCATACTCCGGGTAATTTTATCAAGGTTGGCATTCTTTTGAAGAACAAGACAGGAGTAGAAGTCGGAATGTATCCAGCCCAGTGTGGATATTTGTTCATTGCCATAATCTCCCAGCGATCTCTGAAACTCGATAAACATCTTTTCCGATAATTTTATATCGGCTATCATTGAAGGATGGAGGGTGGAATTTGCCGGAAAGTCCTTGTAGACTCCGGAAACCGATAGTGCTGTAAAACCATCGGTAAATTTCACATTTATTACTTCTCCAATCGGAAAAATATCTCCAAAATACTTTATCGCCGATACTTCAGAGATATCTATATCTCCTAGAGAAGAGGCAGGTGTACCAGAAATAAATACAATTCCCAGCACACTGTAAATCGATTTATCGGCAAACCCGAAATCATTCTCCCTGACAATCTCATTCTGTGAATTCCTTATCTGAAGTGATCCTGCCTGATAGTACCTGAAAAATTCATTTACCTCCGGAAATTCCCCTGCCATAGTCTCAGCCAGAGGATATTGTGTCTGCGATGAATTTCCAAACAATATCCTGTATACACTATTGTGATCGGGAATGAATTTATCAAATGATTTTTCGTGAATTATAAGGGCGGTTAATACAATTATGCATCCAAGCCCTATACCCAGACCAATAATACTAATTGCTGAAGGTATTTTATTCCTGAGAATACTCCTTAATGCAGACTTAATATCAGATTTTATCATATTAGTTGTTTTCTTAAAAGCATCTAATATTATACCATTATTTTATAGTACTGTATTACAGGCATTTACAATTCATTAAATATTAAAACCGTAAATATTTTTTACGTTTTTGCGTAAAATATTTTTACATATTAATAAAAATGTTATATCTTTGCAATTGAAAACACCCCCCTTTCCCCCCTAAAGGGGGGGGCTAAAACCTATAATTAATTATATTTTAATTTGGGTTTCAGGCCCCCTTTAGGGGGCATTTCGCGCAGCGGAAGGGGGTTAACATTTAAACAAGATTATGGCCGTACACAAAGGAAATATATTAATCGTTGATGATAATAAAAGTATATTAAGTACTCTTGAAATACTTCTATCTCCTGAATTTGCTAAAGTCACAGCCATATCCAATCCAAACCAGATATTGTCGGAGTTAAGGAACAATGAATACAACACAATACTGCTAGACATGAACTTCACCGCCGGTGTAAATACAGGTAACGAGGGTATCTACTGGCTGGGAAAGATAACGGAAGGATATCCTGAAATCTCTGTTGTAATGATTACGGCATACGGAGATATAGACACTGCGGTGAGAGCATTGAAAGCAGGGGCATCCGACTTTGTCCTTAAGCCATGGGATAATGAAAAGCTGCTGGCTACACTCAGGCTTGCCGTTCAGCTTAATCTTTCAAAGCAAGAGGTTAAAAACCTTAAAGTCAGGGAGAGTGAACTCAAGAAAGAGATAAACCGTGAACACAGGCCTATAATAGGTTCATCACCTCAGATAATGAAAATTCTCGATATTATCAGGAAGGTCGCCAGGACAGATGCAAACGTGCTGATTACAGGTGAAA
>CAZOZU010000077.1:0-8116 GCA_964584355.1 uncultured Rikenellaceae bacterium | reverse complement strand
TTCCCCTGCTCCCAGTATTACTATCTTCTTCTTCATTCAACTATCTTATCTTCAGTGTAACAATGCTGAATACTGCCAGTATTATCGCCACAATCCAGAAGCGTGTCACAATTTTAGGTTCCGGGTATCCTTTTTTCTGATAATGGTGATGCAGTGGAGCCATCCTGAATACTCTCCTTCCTGTACCATATTTTTTCCTGGTTCTCTTAAACCAGCCAACCTGGATGACAACAGACAGGTTCTCAACCAGGAATATCCCGCACAGAACAGGGATCAGTAGTTCTTTTCTTATTACTATTGCAAAAACTGCGATGATTCCGCCAAGGGCAAGACTACCTGTATCACCCATAAATACCTGGGCCGGATATGAATTATACCACAGGAAGCCGATAGTGGCTCCGATAAAGGATGCGGCAAAGATTACCAGCTCCTCAGTGTGTGGTATAAACATTATATTGAGATAATCGGCGTAAATGATGTTACTCGAAACATAAGCCAGTATTCCGAGTGCCGTACCAATAATTGCAGAAGTACCTGTGGCAAGTCCATCAAGACCGTCGGTCAGGTTTGCCCCGTTAGAAACTGCTGTAAGAATAAAAACTATTATAGCTATAAAAACCAGCCATGTCCAGGGCTGCCTGTGATCTTTATTAATAAAGGCTACAAGCCAGGCATAATCAAATTCGTTGTTTTTCACAAATGGAATTGTCGTTTTTGTGGATTTTCTTTCCATGGGGATCTCAGCTCTTGGTGATTCCGTTACCGAAGGATCTACCATCTCTGTTCTTTCTCTTGCCGTAAGCTCTGATATACTCACTTTTTCACTTATCCTTACATCATCACTTAGAAAAAGTGTAAGACCTACAATTATTCCCAATCCAATCTGTCCTGCTATTTTGAATTTTCCGGCGAGCCCCTCTTTATTTTTCTTGAATATTTTAATATAATCATCGATAAAACCTATTGACCCCAACCATATTGTTGTCAGCAGCATAAGCAGAACATAAACATTATCGAGCTTTGCAAAGAGAAGTGTGGGAATCAGAATTGATGCCAGTATTATAAGTCCTCCCATTGAAGGAGTTCCCTTTTTCTGATATTGTTCTTCCAGACCGAGATCCCTGACAACTTCCCCAACCTGCTTATCTCTCAGGAACGTAATAACCCTTTTCCCTATCAACATCGAGATGAACAGGGATGTAATAACTGCAGCGGCTGATCTGAATGATATATATACAAACATACCTGCCCCCGGGACATTTAATTTTTCAAGGTATTCAAACAAATAATAGAGCATCGTTCAATATTTATATTTCTGCAACAGGATTTTTTTTAGTTCTTCCCTGTCGTCAAAATGATGTCTTATTCCATTTATCTCCTGGTAAGGTTCATGTCCTTTCCCTGCTACAAGTATCACATCACCCGGAGAAGCGAGCATGACTGCTGTTTTGATTGCTTCACGCCTGTCGGTTATCCTTACTGTTTTTTCCTTATATTCAGGTGTCAAACCATTCTCCATGTCATCAATTATTCTCTCGGGATCTTCAGTCCGGGGATTGTCAGAGGTCAATATCAGTTTTGTACTCCCTTCTGCCGAGATCGATGCCATTTTCGGTCTTTTGCTTTTGTCGCGATCGCCACCGGCACCAACAACCGTGATCAACCGGACATTGTTTCTCCTTATTTTGTTTATTGTCCCGATAACATTGATTAATGCATCCGGGGTATGTGCATAATCGACAATCCCTGTTTTACCGTCTGGCGATTTGATAACTTCGAGCCTGCCAGGTACAGATCCAAGGTTGCTCATGATCGTCAATACTTCTTTTTTTGATGCACCCAGCAGTTCTGATACGGCATATACAGCAAGGAGGTTTGAGGCATTGAAATCACCAATAAACCTTGTCCATATCTCCTCTCCCATGATCCTGAGGCCCATCCCTTCAAAACTCTGTTCAATTATCGCACATTTATAATCTGCCATACTCCTCATGGAGAATGTATATGGCCTGGCTTTACAATTCTGCAGCATCACACTGCTGTTTCTATCATCCACATTAACAAGGGCAAATGCCTTTTCCGGCAAAGAGTCGAACCAACTCTTTTTTGCTGCCAGGTAATTGGCAAATGTTTTGTGATAGTCAAGGTGATCATGTGTGAGGTTTGTAAATACTGCACCCGCAAACTCCAGTCCTGCAACTCTTTGTTGATAAGCAGAATGCGAACTTACCTCCATAAATGCGTAATCACATCCTGTTTCAGTCATTTCTGATAATAATCTATTAAGTTGTACAGGGTCAGGTGTAGTATGTGTTGCAGGAAGCTCCCGGTCGATTATATAATTACATACTGTGGAAAAGAGGCCGCATTTATATCCCAGGCCTGTAAATACCCTGTAGAGCAGTGTGGCAATAGTTGTCTTACCATTTGTTCCTGTTACACCTATTAACTTTAACCTGGCTGAAGGTTTGTTATAGTAGTTTGAAGAGGCCAGTCCCAGGGCTTTTGCTGAATCGGGAACCAGTATCCAGCAAATATTTTTGTCATAGTTATCGGGAAGTATCTCACAAATTATTGCTGATGCACCTGAACGTATGGCATCATTTATATAGTCATGTCCATCTGTTTTGGTTCCTTTTACCGCAATGAACAAAGAGTCTTTTTTAACATCACGTGAGTCAAACACTATATTTTCAATTTCCCCCTTATTCTTTCCTGAAAAGGATATAACATCTATTCCTGATAATATTTTTTCAAGCTTTACCATATCACATATTAAGCTGCAGTGATACTATCTGACCCTTAAAATATCTTGCTCCATGTGCGGGTGATTGTCTCAGTACTTTTCCTTTACCGCTGTATCTGACCCTGTAGCCTGAATTTTCAAGCAGGAAGATAGCATCTCTGAGACTCATTCCACGAACATCCGGAACCTGTCCGTCATTTATATTCAAACCAACCAGCCTTACTGTGTCTCCTCTCTCCCTTGTTGCCACCCATTCGTCATTCGCTGTTCTTTTGTATCTGACATCCATTTGTCTGAGGACCTTATTTATATCCTCCCTGTATCCGTTGCCTGCTTCAGGAGCAGAAGCAACACTATTTTCATCCCTCTCTTCACTGTAATCCCTGAAGAAATTTGTTGCATATATTTTATCGGAGATCTCTTTAAACACTGCTCCTGCCACCAGATTGCCGTAATAGACGCCGTTGGAGGGAGCATTAACAACTACAATACACGAATAGAGAGGATTTTCTGCCGGGAAATATCCTGCGAAAGAAGCCTGGTATGAGATCCTGGCGCCCGATCTGTAACCCGATTTACCAAGAGCTATCTGAGCAGTTCCGGTCTTGCCTGCAATTTTATAATTGGCATTTTTCAGGTTCATTGCCGTTCCGCGTTCAACAACACCCTCCATCATTTTCTTTGCTTTTTTTATTGTTGAACGTGAGGCTATGGAATTAATAATAACATCAGGTTCATAGCGTTTTATCACAACTCCATTTCTCATAACCGCTGTGACAAAACGTGGTTTCATCATTCTGCCATCATTTGCCACTGCATTATAAAATGTCAGTAACTGAAGTGGTGTCATCTGAACCTCATATCCATGCGACATCATCGGCAATGAGAGTCCCGACCAGAATTTATCACCCGGATATCTTATCAATGGTTCTCCTTCACCCATAATCTGGATGTTCAGTTTTTCATTCAATCTCATTGCATAGAGTCTGTCAACAAAATCCTTCGGATTGTCTTTATAGTGCTCATGAATAAGCTTCGATGTCCCAACGTTTGATGATTTTTCGAACACCTCTTTTACTGTGAGCTTGCCATATCCCTCTTTACGTGTGTCCCTTATAATCTTATTGTAAAATTTCACACTTCCCGAACCTGTATCGACTATATCGCCGGTATCTATCACTCCATCTTCGATAGCTGCCATGAGTACAGGAAGTTTAAATGTTGATCCCGGCTCAGTGCTTTCAGCAATAGCATAATTATATGATTCATGATAATTCCCATCCTTACCCTGTTCCAGATTTACTATTGCCTTTATATCGCCTGTTGCCACCTCCATCACTATAGCACAACCGTGATGAGCATTATGTTTCTTCAGCTGAATCATAAGTGCAGATGACGCAACATCCTGCAAATCAACATCAAGGGTTGTGACAACATCATTACCGTCCGTAGGATGAACGCTACCTGCCACATCAACTGTTATCCAGTCTCCACCAGTGAGTCTCTGTTTTATAACAACACCGTTTTTACCTGCAAGTTCCTTGTTGAAAGAGCCTTCTATACCCACCTCTGTTCCTTCTTCGCCAAGATTTATATAACCAATAGTACGGGCAGCGAGTTCATTATTGGGGAGTATTCTCCGGTTTTCGGCCTGGGCAACCATGCCTCCCTTATATTGTCCCTCCCTGAAAATTGGCAGCTCTCTGAGTTTTTGAAGTGTTTCGTAATCCACCCTGCGTTTTATCAGGAAGTAGCGATCGTCTCTTTTTCGTGCCTGTGTTATAACTTGTTTCCATTCCGAGGCAGACCTCTCCCCCAGTATCCTGGTCAGGCCAGCAGATAATCCATTTATACCATTCAACCATGTCTCCTCAGCCATGCCGGTACTCCTCGTATCCATGTAAATAGTATAATATGGAATGGAACTTGCCAGAAGACGTCCGTCATGGGCAAGTATATCACCACGGTTTGCAGGCATATCTGCTGTTTTGTATATGAATTTCTCGCTCATACCCGCCCATTTATTATGCTCAACTACCTGGAGTATCAGAATACGGACAAGGATTGCGATTGCCACAATAACTATTGCAAAATATACTATCCCGCTACGCAACACTATGTTATCTCTAACTGCCATAGTCTGATTATTTGTCTACCAGCAACTTATATGGAGGTATTTTTAGCTCTTCAAGTCTTAATCCCCTCTCCCTTACCAGTTTGTATACTTCCGATTGTCTGCTTATATACATCAGGTCGGCCGAGGTGGAAAGAGATTCTGCTCTGAGGTCCTGTACTTCTTTCTGTAACCTGGTTGTTTCCCTCGTAATTCTTTCTGCATGAAACCTGTTACCGATATAGATCGCTGCCAGGAGAGTCAGAAGGAGTATATACCACAGGTTTTTAAGGATGATCCCTTCCGTGATCATACTTCCGCTCAGAAGCTCTTTAATGAAACTCTCCCTTTTTTTCTTTTTATCTCCTGATTCAGCCATAGCTTAAATCTTTTCAGCTATTCTCAATTTTGCACTTCTTGCCCGGCTATTCCTTGCAATCTCCTCATTTCCAGGCGTAATGACCCTTTTGTTTATAATACTGAAAGGTGTTTCTATGTTTCCATAAAAATCTTTTTTCGCAATTCCCTCACAGTTGCCTGTACGGAAAAAATTCTTTACCACCCGATCTTCAAGCGAATGATAAGTAATGATCACCAGCCTTCCGCCTTTTTTAAGCATCTCGAGTGCCTGGAGAAGCATTTCCCTGAGATATTCTATTTCGTGATTTACAGCAATCCTGAGAGCCTGGAATATTTTTGCATAGAACTTATGCTCCTGTCTGAGAGGAGTCAGCTTTCCGATAGCAGATAACAGATCATGCGTTGTGATTATCGGATAATTTTTTCTGGCGAAGACTATTGCTTTTGCTATTCTTCTGGAATTTGGAAGCTCACCATATCTGAAAAAAATATCTGCAAGAACTGGTTCATCAGCTGTTTGGACAAGAGTGGCTGCTGTTAATGGATTACTTTTATTCATTCTCATATCAAGAGGAGCATCATGCCGGAATGTGAATCCCCTCCCGGGTTTATCAAACTGATGGAATGATACTCCAAGGTCTGCAATTAGTCCATCGAATGATTTTATCCCGATATAATGTAGATTGTTTCTGAGAAAGCGGAAATTCTGGTTCAGGAAGATAAATTTCATATCTTCAGGAGCGTTCATTGCTGCATCTTCATCCTGGTCAAACGCAATAAGCTTTCCTGTTGTAAGATGCCTTAATATTTCCATCGAATGTCCTCCTCCGCCGAAGGTAACATCAACATATACTCCATCAGGCCGGATATTCAGCCCTTCAATACTCTCATCCAGCAATGCGGGTATATGATAAGTCATTATTCGTCAGGTTCAATATAACTGCCACCCATAAGTTTTTCAGCCAGGCTGGCAAAATCATCCGCCGGCATTTCAAGCCCTTCATAAACATCAGCTGCCCAGATCTCTATTCTTCCATCCTGGCCTGCCAGAACAACATCCCTGTCTGCTCCGATAATATCAAGAAGTCGTTTAGGTATTAGCATACGGTTGTTACTGTCAAGGGTAAGCTCTGCTGTTCCCTTGAAAAAATTTCTCAGGAATGTGTTATGCTCTCGGTTATAAGGATTTATCTTCTTTCTGATTCTGACCAGTTGTCTGTTCCAATCTTCAAGTGCATAGAGCACAAGACACTTTTCAAAAATATCCTTCCTCACCACAAAATGGTCACGCTCATCAGCAGGCATCTGCTTCTTGAATGCCATCGGAAGGATAATTCTTCCCTTGGCATCAACCTTGCATGTATAATCACCTATAAATGTGGCCATGACCCTTCTTTGTCATATAAAAAGCTAAAATAAGTAAAAATTATCCACTTACCCCCACTTTCCTCCACTTTTTTTACATTTTTGTTAATAACTTTTAGAAGATGCTAATGCAACAGCCTTTAATAAAAAAGTAATAAATTTGCCACTCGCAATTAATCTACGGATTTAATGGAACAATCTTCAGAAATAAAAGTCTCTTTGAAAATTGATGTCGAGGATGTTCTTCTCTCCAAAAATCCATCTCTTGCAAAAGCCGTCCCATCATTCTTCATAAATTATCTGAAAAGGATAGTTCATCAGGATGAGATAAATAATTTTCTGGAGATATATGGGCATCTCAGAGATACAGAATTTGTAGCAGCCGGACTCGAATTTTTCGAAATTAAATACCAGGTTTACGGATCGGAGAACATTCCTTCCAGGGGAAGATATTTCTTCGTTTCAAATCATCCACTGGGTGGGCTCGACGGCTTGGTGTTCATGAATGAGTTATCAAAATATTTCAAGGAGATAAAATTTCCCGTGAATGATATCTTGCTTAATATCACAAATCTTTCGGGTATTTTTCTTCCCGTAAATAAACATGGCGGACAGGCAAAAGAGGCAGTCAGATCACTTGAAGAGGCTTATGCTTCTGATAACCAGATCCTCTATTTCCCTGCAGGTCTCTGCTCACGTAAAAAACATGGTATTGTAAAGGACCTTCCATGGCATAAGAGCTTCATATCCAAGGCCATACAACATAAAAGAGATGTTATCCCGGCCTTTTTTTCAGGTAGAAATTCGAACTTTTTCTACAATCTAGCCAATATAAGAACCTTTTTAGGTATCAAATCGAATATTGAGATGCTTTATCTGCCTGATGAAATGTTCTCACAGAGAGGGAAGAATATTTTACTTGTATTTGGTAAAATTATTCCATGGCAAACATTTGACAGGTCAAGATCTTTGCCTGAATGGGCTGAATGGGTCAAAGCGAGATCCTATGAACTCGAATCATTAATAAAAAAACATTAAATTGCAGGCGAATTTCCTGATAAAATATTCGAAAAATGCGTTTTGATAAGCAGAAAATGGAACCTATTGTTGATCAGTTGCCTCTTGATCAAATAATTGCAGAACTCACAAAAGAAAGATTCCTACGAAAAACAAACAATGCCAACAATGAGGTATACATTTTTAACAATAATGATTCTCCTGTACTTATGCATGAAGTTGGAAGAGTAAGGGAGGTCACTTTTCGTCATGCCGGAGGAGGAACAGGCAAGTCAATAGATATTGACGATTTTGATACGGTAAAGGAGGACCCTCAGAAACAATTAATTGTCTGGGATCCTGATAACAAGGAAATTGTAGGTGGATATCGTTTTTATTTCCCTCCTAAAGATTGTGTTGTATGTGATATCAAAAAACTGGCTTCATCATCATATTTTAATTTTTCCGGGAAATTTCTTTCAAAATATTATCCTCATATGATGGAACTGGGGCGTTCTTTTGTCCATCCTGATTAT
>CAZOZU010000076.1:0-8191 GCA_964584355.1 uncultured Rikenellaceae bacterium | reverse complement strand
TATTTGCGCAAAAATTCTGAAAAATGTCAGTTGCAGGATATTCAGAAGAACATATTAAAACCCTTGAATGGCGCGAACATATCAGGTTGAGACCCGGTATGTATATAGGGAAACTGGGTGATGGCTCATCAGAGGATGATGGTATATATGTTCTGCTGAAAGAGGTGATGGATAATGCCGTTGATGAATATATGATGGGCTTCGGAAAGAGAATAGATGTAACTATTTCAGGCAAGGAAGTCAGGGTAAGGGATTATGGCCGGGGAATACCTCTCGGCAAAGTTCTCGATGCCGTGGCAAGAATGAATACAGGAGCAAAATATGATTCAAAAGCTTTTAAGAAAACAGTGGGTCTGAATGGTGTCGGAGTAAAGGCAGTTAATGCTCTCTCATCAAAGTTTATAGTCAGATCTATACGTGACGGACAGGTAAAGATTACCGAGTTCGAACACGGAATTACCGTAAATGATAAGCCGCTGACACATACTGATGAAGAAAATGGCGTGGAGGTGATCTTCCAGCCTGATGAAGAGATGTTCGGTAATTATTTCTATATCTCAGAGTACGTCGATTCAATGCTTAAGAACTACGTATACCTGAACTCGGGACTTGTGGTTAATTTCAATGGTAATAAATTCTTTTCGAAGAATGGTCTTGCCGACCTGTTGGAGGAAAACATGAGCAAGGAGGGATTATACCCTCTTATTCACCTGAGGGGAGAGGATATAGAGCTTGTTTTTACCCATGGAGTACAGTATGGAGAGGATTACTACAGCTTTGTTAACGGACAGCATACAACCCAGGGAGGAACTCACCTCATAGCATTTAAAGAGGCAATAGTAAAGACAATCAGGGAGTTTTATAAAAAAGATTTTGATCCGGCTGATATCCGGTCATCAATAATTGCTGCAATAAGTATCAAAGTAGAGGAACCGATATTTGAATCGCAGACTAAAACGAAACTGGGATCAAAAGATATAGGGCCTGAAGGTCCCTCAATAAGGATCTTTATTAATGATTTTATTAAGAAACAGCTCGATAATTTCCTGCATAAAAATCAAGACACAGCTGCAATACTTCTGAAGAAAATTCAGGATTCTGAAAAAGAAAGAAAAGCTATTTCATCAATTCAGAAACTGGCAAGGGAAAGATCAAAAAAAGTCAGCCTTCACAATAAAAAGCTGAGAGATTGCAGAATTCATTATAATACCAATGATCCCGATAATCTCGATTCCACAATTTTCATTACGGAAGGTGACTCAGCCAGTGGTTCAATTACAAAGTCGAGAAATGTTGAAACACAGGCTGTTTTCAGCCTGAGGGGAAAACCCCTTAACTCATTCGGCCTTACAAAGAAAATAGTATATGAGAACGAGGAATTTAACCTGCTGCAGGCAGCCCTGAACATCGAAGATGGAATTGAAAACCTCAGGTATAATAATGTGGTTATTGCAACAGATGCCGATGTGGATGGTATGCACATCAGGCTTCTTCTGCTTACATTCTTCCTCCAATTCTTCCCTGATCTGGTAAGAAAAGGACATGTTTATATTCTCCAAACACCATTATTCAGGGTGAGAAACAAAAAAGAGACCAGGTATTGTTATGCTCTCGAAGAAAAAACCACAGCAATAAATGATCTTGGCCCGAATCCGGAGATCACAAGGTTCAAAGGACTGGGAGAAATATCACCCGATGAGTTCAAACATTTTATCGGTAAAGAAATACGTCTTGAACCGGTTAGGATGAAAAAAGCAGATGCCATAAATGGTTATCTCGAATTTTATATGGGTAAGAATACTCCGGAACGACAAGATTTTATTATTGATAACCTGAGGGTTGAGGAGGATAAGGTAGGGGAAGGAATCTGACATTACATCCAAAAAGCAGCAGTTATTTTGTCTATGGAAGATAAAAATCTTGATATTAATGGTATAGAAGGGCAAGAAGAGATGCCGGAGGAGCAGGAAACACTTCATTCAGTAACAGCCTTGTCGGGTATGTATCAGGACTGGTTCCTGGATTATGCTTCCTATGTTATTCTTGAAAGAGCTGTACCGGAACTTTTTGACGGATTAAAACCTGTTCAGAGACGTATTCTTCATTCCATGAAACGGATGGATGACGGCCGGTTCAGTAAAGTGGCTAATATTATCGGACATACAATGCAGTTTCACCCTCATGGTGATGCATCGATAGGTGATGCACTTGTGCAATTGGGACAAAAGGACCTTCTGGTAGATACACAGGGTAACTGGGGAAATACACTTACAGGTGATGGTGCTGCAGCCCCACGATACATAGAGGCAAAACTCTCAAAATTCGCTCTTGATGTCGTCTTTAATTCCAAAACCACCGACTGGAAACTTTCATATGACGGCAGGAATAAAGAACCTGTAACACTCCCTGTCAAATTTCCACTGTTGCTGGCTATGGGAGTGGAAGGTATTGCCGTAGGTCTTGCATCAAAAATATTACCTCATAATTTTGTGGAACTCATTGATGCTACCATTCAATATCTTCAGGGTAAGGAATTTACTCTTTATCCTGATTTTCCTACAGGCGGAATGATAGATGTCTCCAGGTACAACGACGGCCAAAGAGGTGGTGTGGTAAAAATAAGAGCAAAGATTGAAAAGACAGACAAGAAAACACTGATCATCAGAGAGATACCTTATGGGAGAACAACAACTTCACTGATCGAATCAATAATAAAAGCAAACGAAAAGGGAAAGATAAAAATCAGGAGGATAGACGATAATACATCGGGAGATGTTGAAATAGTAATTCATCTGATGCCGAATGTGTCACCAGATAAAACAATAGATGCTCTTTATGCTTTTACCGATTGCGAATACTCAATTTCACCCAATACATGTGTAATAACAGGGAACAAACCTTCATTTATGGGGGTAAGTGCATTATTGAAAAACTCAGCAGACAAAACGGTTGAATTGTTGAAGGCAGAACTGGAGATCAGGAAAAATGAGCTTCAGGAAGAGTGGCACATGTCATCACTTGAAAAGATATTTATAGAAGAGAGGATTTACCGTGATATTGAGGAATGCGAGACATGGGAATCTGTGATCAAAGCTATTGATAAAGGCCTCATGCCATTTAAAAAACAGCTGCAGAGAGAGGTTACAAGGGAGGATATTATACAGCTTACGGAAATAAAAATAAAACGGATATCAAAATATGATGTCAAAAAAGCTGATGAACACATAAAAGGTATTGAAGCAGAACTGGATGAAGTTAAAAACCATTTAAGGAATATTATCCCTTTTACTATAAATCACTTCAGACAGATTAAAAAGAAATACAGCAAGGGAAAGGAGAGAAAAACAGAGATCAGAAGCTTTGATATGATACAGGCTACAAAAGTTGTAGCAAGTAATGCCAGGCTATTTATTAATTATAAGGAAGGATTTATTGGAACAGGCTTGAAAAAAGATGAGTTTGTGTGTGAGTGTTCCGATATTGATGATATACTGGTTATTCGTAAAGATGGTGTTTATCTTATTAGCAGGGTTGCAGAAAAATTATTTGTGGGGAATGATATAATCCATGCCTGCGTATTCCTGAAAAATGATGATCGAACCATATATAATATTGTTTACCAGGATGGGAAAAACGGTCCATTGTTGACCAAACGTTGTGCAATTACCGGTCTGACGCGCGACAAGGAGTATAATCTTACGAGAGGAAAACCGGGGACAAAGATTGTTTACTTCAGTGCCAATCCCAACGGTGAAGCCGAAGTAATAAGAGTACAACATAAACCCAAAGCCCGATTAAAAAAACTTGTTTTTGAATTTGACTTCGGAAAGCTCAATATAAAGGGTAAATCATCGATGGGAAATATACTGACAAAGTATGCCGTACAGAAAATTTCCCTTAAAGAGAAAGGATTATCAACACTGGGCGGCAGGAAAATATGGTTTGATGATTCGGTATTCAGACTTAATGTTGACGGCAGAGGGATCTTCCTTGGTGAATTCAGTGCTGATGATAAAATACTGGTAATTACAAAAAGCGGTTGTTTCAGACACACCGGTTTTGATCTTTCAAATCATTTTGAAGATAACGTTCTGATAATTGAGAAATTCAGACCAGGGAAAGTCTATTCTGCTATTTACTGGGATGCAGAACAAAAATTCTATTACCTGAAAAGATTTATGATCGAGGAATCGGAAAAACCCCTCTGTTTTATTAATGAACATCCTGAATCGAAGCTTGTAAGTATTACTGAAGTTGAATATCCGAGATTTGAGATTCATTTCGGGGGTAAACATAAAAACCGTGAAACAGAGATCATTGAGGTGGCTGAATTTATCGGGGTAAAAAGCTATAAGGCTAAAGGAAAAAGACTTACAAGCTTCACAGTTGATAATATCACTGAGCTTGAACCTGTCGTAAAAAAAGAGAGTATTACGACTGAACAGGATATTAATGAAGATGAAAATGAAGAAGAAAAATCCTTGCCAGTGAAGGATGATCCGGCTCAGATGAAGCTCGAACTGTAATGAAGGAAAAAACCCTTATATATATAATAGGTTTTATGGGCAGCGGCAAGACAACTGCAGGGGAAAAACTTGCTTCATCCCTGGGATGGTCGTTTGTTGACCTCGACAAAGAAATAGAAAAGAAAGAGGAAAAAACCATTGCACAGATATTTTCACAACATGGAGAGACTTATTTCCGTACTGTTGAAACAAAAATCCTGAGGAGTTTTGGTACCAGTACAAAAACAATAATTTCAACTGGTGGAGGTACTCCCTGCCATGATGATAATATGGATTTCATGCTTCAGACAGGGCTCACTGTTTACCTTAAGATGACATCCCCACAGCTTGCCGGAAGATTATTGAAAGAAAAAGTTGAGAGACCATTGTTGAATAATATCCCGGATGATAAACTTATAGCTTTCATTGAGGGAAAGCTTACACAAAGAGAAAAGTGGTATAACAGATCAAATATTATTATCAATGGAATGGATATAGATATCGATATTTTATTTTCAAAGATCAAAACATCTCTTTCATTCTGACAAGTAAGAATCCTTTTAATTTTTGTGAAAACAGATTTAATCATTTTACTCCTCTTGAAAAAAAATAATAAGATGAGGTCTTGGATTGTGATTAATTGCTTACTTTAGTATGGTTTAAAAAAGACGGGGAAATTTCTATGCGTGACAGATTGTTCAAACTCCTTGGAGTTGAGACAGGAGAAGAGTCAATGGTATCTATGCTGCTGGCACAATCTGTTTTTCTAGGAATCTTTTTTGGAGCATTCGATATAAGTGCCCACTCTCTCTTCCTATCTATATTTGATGAAAAGATGATGGCCCGGGGTTATGTTGTTTCGGGTCTTGCTGGTATAATACTCACATCTGTTTATACCGGATTACAGACAAGGATGCTTTTCAGGAATTTCTCCACTATAAACCTGGTTTTTGTCACTGTCGTTACTTTGTTCTTATGGATTCTCCTGCTTATTAATCCGGCAAACTGGGTGGTCTTCCTGGTATTTATCATGCTGGGGCCTCTGAATATTCTGGCTATGCTCGGGTTCTGGGGTACTACAGGACGATTATTTACCCTTAGACAGGGGAAAAGACTTTTCGGTCTTATCGATTCAGGTATGATAGTGGGAATAATACTAAGCTGTTATGCCATTCCTGTATTGCTCTCATTTAATTTCAGTCCACACAATATCTTACTTATCAGCACTTTTGCTATATTAACAGGCAGCATTATCCAGATACTGATAGGCAGGCGTTTTAATCTTATATCCGATAAGGAAGAGGAATCAGAAGAGACAGGCAAGAAAAGATCAGTAACAGCACTTATTAAGTCTGATTCATACATAAGGGTAATGGCTATTTTCATAGCACTTTCCGTTATAACAGCCTTTTTTGTCCAGTATTCATTTATGGCAGTTACCAGAGAGCAATACACGTCAGAAGAGGATATGGCACGTTTTCTCGGCCTTTTTACCGGCAGCATGATGATATTTACACTTCTGATAAAACTTCTTGTTTTCTCATATGTGATAAGAAATTACGGCTTGCGAACCTGCCTTGCAATCTCGCCGATACTTGTAGCTGCATTTACAATAATTGCAGTTATAGTAGGGATGTTGATGGGCTTTACCCCAGCAACAAGTGGATTTATGCTCTTTTTTATGATGCTTGCACTGAGCCGGCTCTTTTCAAAATCCCTTAAAGATTCAATTGAGTCTCCATCGTTCAAGGTAATTTATCAAACAATAGATGAAAAGATCCGTTATGAGGTCCAGTCAGCAATGGACGGAACAGTAAATGAGATTGCAGCTCTTATATCGGGTCTTGTACTGGCAGGCCTTGGTATCCTGAGCTTTGTAAAACTTATTCATTTTTCATGGGTGCTGTTTGTCCTTACTGTTATCTGGATCTATTATGCCGTAAAATTGTATGCAGAATACCGAAAATCAATCAGGAAAGCCCTTGAATCAGGACGCCAGGGAAGTTTAGAAGAAGACATTTACCAGGAAAAAACAACATTCAAAAGCAGATTCTTTGCAGAACAGCAATTCAATGCATGTTATCTGAACCTTATTTCAGGAGATCTTTCGAGCCTTGAGACAAATAAAAATAAATGGTTTATTGAAAAAATAATTGATCATTCGGATAAACAAAAAGATTTATGCTTACTCCCGGTATTGAAAAAGATAGCGGAGAAGAAGGATATTGATGAGGGAATAAAACATCGGGCTCTCATGATTGCAGAAGATCTGGAACAGTTATCTTCCTCAGGCAGTCAAACTGCTGACAGGCTTGCTAATGCCAGGAAAGTACTGGCTGGTTCAAAACAGCCACAGACAACACAGATATTAAGGCTTCTGAGAGATAACAATATTCATTCGAAAGAAATCGCAATCAATATGATCGGTAAGTTCAAACTTACTGATATGCTGGCTGAGGTGTGCGAGTGTCTCGATATCAGTGGACTCGAAATTCAGGCTGCCAATGTTCTCAGAAGCTTCGGGAGAGATGCCGGGGAAGAAGTGATCAAATCACATATGATCTCCTCAGGGAATATTGATGTAAGTAATATTACCCTCCGTTTACTTGGAGAGGATAACAGCAGTGAAAATGATGAATTCCTCTTTACCCGGTTATGGTCGAATTCACGACAGTTAAGGGAGACAGCCCTGGAATCACTTGTCAGCAGATACTTTAAAGTAAGGGAAGATGATAAGGACAGGCTTCATCAGATGATATCAGAAGTTATCGAGATAATGGTATGGAACATTTCTTCCCGGATAAGTCTGCAAAGAGAAAACGATGATTCTCTGCTTGAACCGATGAATAAGGAAATAGCACGCTGGAATAGATTCCTGTTTAACCTCCTGGCTATAGCATATGATTCAGGGTCAGTGAATAAGATCAGGGAGAATCTTGAAAGCGGTACTCTTGAAAGTGTTAATTTTGCACTCGAAATGATAGACATCGTAATAGATGAATCAATAAAACCAAAACTCGTCCCGCTTATTGATATTATTCCTGATGAAGACAAGGTAAAAGCTCTTTATCAGTTTTTCCCTGGAGAAATACCTGATTATAACAACCTTTTGGAAAATATTATTAATCGCGACTACAACCTGCTTGGAATCTGGATGAAAGCCTGTGCAATAAAAAGCATACAAAATATTGGTAATGAGAATCTTGCGGAATCCCTGAAAGCACTTTTGTTCAGTCCTGAAGCAATATTGAGGGAAGAATCGGCAAGGCTTATCTACAGATTAAACAAAGAATTATATAAGTCTACATCAGGAAGGTTGTCTGCCGATATAAAGGATCAACTCGATAAAATAATAAGCACTGAAACACCTTCCGGAGAACTGCTCTTCGAAAAAACAAAGTTCCTTTCATATTGCTTTACAGGATTAAAAGAGGATGATTTGCTTTTACCTGCCGGCTCCCTGAGATATCTTAATAAAGTCGATCCTGAAAATCTGACTATCGAAAAGGATGCTATTTTGTGGCCGGTGCTATCAGGCAAAGCAGGTGCTAAGGCTCAAATAATTTATGCGACCCGATATACAGAAAAGATAAAATCTCCTACAGGTGATTATGATCACTGGTACTTACTTCCTATGGGGAAAGTGGAAGAATATAATTTCAGGTATCCTGAAAAGGCTGTTGAAA
>CAZOZU010000075.1:0-8202 GCA_964584355.1 uncultured Rikenellaceae bacterium | reverse complement strand
GGTCCCGTCAGGGCGTCTGCCTATTGACATTAATACTGTTGTGCATAATGTGGGTACCGCCTTTGCAGTTTACGAGGCTGTTCAGAAAAACAAGCCTCTCTTTGAACGGGTTGTTACAATTACCGGAAAGTCTGTTTCTGATCCGGGTAACTATTTTGTAAGGATAGGAACACCGGTAAAGAATCTTATTGAAGCCGCCGGTGGTCTTCCCGATGATACAGGTAAGATTGTGTCGGGTGGACCGATGATGGGTAAAGCTCTTAGCAGTATAGAAGTTCCTGTTGTCAAAGGAACTTCAGGAATAATACTGTTCCCTTTAAATGAATCGAAGCGGATGAATCCAATGCCATGTATAAGATGTACAAAATGTGTACAGGCTTGTGCCCTGAACCTTGAACCATATTTATTGATGACACTATCGGAGATGGGACTTTTTGAAAGGGCCGAGAAAGAGAGAATAACAGACTGTATGGAATGTGGCTCTTGCAGTTTTATTTGTCCCGCACATAGACCCCTGCTTGATTATATCCGGCTGGGAAAAGCAACTGTTATTAAGATGGCCCGTGAAAAGGTATTAAAATAACCACACTATAATTAAATAAATGAGCAACTTATTAAGTGTTTCACCATCACCCCATACTCACGGGAAAGAGACCACGAGAAAACTGATGATCGGAGTCATTGTGGCACTTCTGCCTGCTCTTTTCACATCGATCTTTTATTTTGGTTATGGTGCTATAATAGTAACATCAACATCAGTAATCTCATGTGTTCTGTTTGAATACCTGATACAGAGGACTATTATCAAGAAACCAATTACTATAACAGATGGATCAGCGATAGTAACAGGTCTTTTATTAGCTTTCAACATTCCGTCAAATCTCCCCATATATATTATTATCATAGGAAGTTTTGTCTCAATAGGTATAGCAAAAATGACCTTTGGCGGTCTGGGAAACAATCCTTTTAATCCTGCTCTTGTTGGTCGTGTCTTTATGCTCATATCATTTCCGGTACAGATGACGACCTGGCCTGTACCTGCCGGATTGAGCACCAGTTATACCGATGCAGTTACGGGAGCAACACCACTGGCTATTATAAAGGAAGGTCTTAAGAATGGTGAATCGATATCCGATCTTGTGACTCAGATTCCAACTCCCTCTCAGATGTTCTTTGGCAACATGGGTGGCTCAATGGGAGAAGTTGCAGCCATAGCACTTCTTATAGGATTTGTCTGGTTGCTTGTAAGAAAGATCATTACATGGCATATTCCTGTATCGGTTATTGGCACTATTGCCATTTTTACTGCTATCCTCTGGCTTATAAATCCTGAGAAAAATGCAGATCCCCTGTTCCATATCCTTGCCGGCGGTGTACTTCTTGGAGCTATTTTTATGGCCACAGATTATGTTACCTCACCCATGAATCCCAAAGCGATGCTTATTTATGGATGCGGTATTGGTGGAATAACTGTAATTATCAGAGTATGGGGCGCTTACCCCGAAGGAGTTTCGTTTGCAATCCTTATTATGAATGCTTTTGTGCCATTAATGAATACTTTTATAAAACCCAAAAGATTTGGAGAGGAGGTAAAAAATGGCTAAGACCGAATCAACTCTCAAAAATATGGTGCTGTCATTAACCCTTGTAGCATTGGGAGCATCAACATGCCTTGGTTTTATTTATGAAATTACCAAAGGTCCCATTGAAATGACCGCCCTCAACAAGAAACTGGATGCTATTAAGCAGGTTGTACCTGGTTTTAA
Source organism: uncultured Rikenellaceae bacterium (assembly GCA_964584355.1). Lineage (GTDB taxonomy): Bacteria > Bacteroidota > Bacteroidia > Bacteroidales > VadinHA17 > LD21. The sequence goes on along the minus strand of CAZOZU010000075.1, from coordinate 6,436 downwards.
TAATAATCCGGATGCCGAGATGTTCCGACTGCCAACAGGTGAAGGTGATAGTCTCGATGTTTATCCTGCAAAAAATGATAGTGTCCTTATTGGTTATGCCGTAAACACCTACACAGATAATGGATTCAGCGGGAATATAAGCATGATGGCCGGATTTAAACCTGATGGTACAATCATCAATATAACAGTCCTGACACATAAAGAGACGCCCGGTTTGGGTACCAGGATGACTGAACCTGAGTTCAAAGACCAGTTTATGAATAAGAATCCGGCACAATTCAGGCTTGTTGTTGAAAAGGATGGAGGGCCGGTTGATGCCATAACCGCTGCTACAATAAGTTCGAGGGCATTCTGTGATGCCATTCAGCGTGCATATAACACACTGCAGAAAGGAGGTCAGAAATGAACCAGCTACATAATTTTACAAAAGGCTTCTTCAAAGAGAATCCGCTTCTTGTCCTGGTATTGGGTTGCTGCCCTGCCCTGGCCACAACCTCTTCGGCATTTAACGGCATCGGTATGGGAATCGCAACAACGTTTGTCCTGCTGGGATCCAATACGGTCATTTCTCTACTTTCGGGTGTAATACCCAACAAGGTCAGGATTCCTGCTTATATCATAGTCATCGCCTCATTTGTCACTATTGTCGATCTTGTTATGCAGGCTTATTCACCTGAATTGTATGAAACCCTTGGAATTTTCATTCCACTGATAGTAGTAAACTGTATAGTTCTTGGCCGGGCTGAGGCATTTGCAAGCAAGAATTCATTGCTCTCTTCGGTTATTGACGGACTGGGAATGGGTCTGGGCTTTACTATGGCTTTGGGAATTTTGGGATCTATCCGTGAAATATTGGGAAGCGGTGCACTGTTTGGCTATAAATTCATCAGTGGTGACGGTATCCTGGTTTTTATCCTTGCACCCGGAGCATTCATAGCACTGGGATATATGATTGGATTAATAAACCGGTTAAGAAAAACCTAAAAAGAGATTGAAATGGAATATATCTTAATAATTATATCGGCTGTACTGATAAACAATATAGTCCTGGCCCAGTTCCTTGGGATCTGTCCTTTTCTGGGAGTTTCGAATAAGGTCAATACTGCTATAGGCATGGCCGGAGCAGTTACATTCGTTATGGTCCTTGCCTCAATAGTGACATATCTTATCCAGGTTTATATCCTTGACAAACTGGGTATCGGATTTATGCAGACAATAACCTTTATCCTGGTTATAGCATCTCTTGTCCAGATGGTTGAGATAATTCTGAAAAAGATCAGTCAGCCTCTCTACCAGGCACTGGGCATCTTCCTCCCGCTGATAACAACTAACTGCGCTGTACTTGGTGTTGCAATACTTATCTTTAAAAAAGACTATAATCTTCTGGAAGGAGCAGTATTTGCCGCTGCAAATGCCATAGGTTTCGGACTGGCCCTGGTAATTCTTGCAGGCATCAGAGAACAACTTGAACTTGTTAATGTTCCCAAAGCAATGAAAGGTGTACCTGTTTCTCTGATCACCGCAGGAATACTTGCACTTGCTTTTATGGGATTCACAGGGATAGTAAAATAAATAGCTACATTTGTTATATTATCTACTTCCGTAATAAATGACACTATCTGAGTATTACCAGGTCCTGGAATTGCCAGTTAACTCATCGGTGAACGAAATTAAGAAAGCTTACAGGAGGAAAGCACGTGAGTATCATCCCGATATCAATCATTCACCTGATGCAAGAGACAAGTTTATTCTTGCCACGGAAGCTTATGACTTCCTTATCAGCAATCATAATAAAATATTAAAAGATGAAGAGGCGTACCGGCAGGCAATGGAAAACTGGAGAAAATACAGGCAGAATAAATCACGACAACGTGCACGTTCATACTCCCATGCCTCATATATCAGGTTTAAAAAATCAAATTTTTACAAGACAACAAGAATATTTGACGGGACAACAATCATATTCAGCCTGATCCTTTCAGTTACCATGGTTATTTACACGGTAGCAGGATACATTTACAGAGTGCTCAATCCACTTCCCAAACCTGAACAACCCTCCTTTTTTACCTTCTTAATGCTACTGTTAGTTGGGATTGTATTTGTTATTGTCTCACTGACTTTTCTGAAAGCCTATATCGAAACCGCAAGGAGACACAGAAAACAGGTCTGAAAATATATAGTATGGCACGTTTTTTGGGTAGTTTCTGGGTAAACCTTATCGTTAACCGATAAAGGTTATTCAGATATTTAACTAACTTATTTAGAAAGTCATGAAGAATAGTATAATAACTACCGTCGTGGTTCTTCTTCTGATACCTCCTTTCTTTGTAACATGTTCGAAAGAACCGGATGAAATCCTGCCCGAAGAACCGGTATTAATAGATCTTACTTCAGAACAGATTGCTCTGATACAATCAGAGAATTCTTTTGCATTTGATATTTTCAGAAAGGTGGTTGAGAATAGCGAGGAGCCGGAAAATATAATGATCTCACCACTTAGTATCTCATATGCCCTGTCAATGACCCTTAACGGTGCTAATGGGGCAACACGAGATTCTATGCTAAAGGCATTGAGAGTCAGCGGAATAACACTGGAAGAGATTAATAATTCATATCAAAAACTTACTGAAGCTCTTCTGTCGGTCGATAAACGGGTTCTTATGACGATTGCCAATTCGGTTTGGACCAGGGAAGGTTTTCCTGTAAAAGAAACCTTTATTGATATTCTTGAAACATATTACGATGCAGAATCAAAACAGTTTGACATAAGTGATCCGGAAGCTCCTGATATTATTAATAAATGGATCGAAGATAACACAAACGGACTTATTAAAGATATGATAGATTCTCTGGAACCGGATGTCGTTATGCTGCTAATAAATGCCATTTATTTTAAAGGAATATGGAAGTACCAGTTCGATGAAAGTAATACAGCCCAGAAAACCTTTTACAAAAACAATGATGTAACCATTGAAGTCCCGATGATGAGCCAGGAAGCTGATTTTCTTGTTTATCGAGGTGACAACTTTACACTGGCAGAGCTTCCATATGGACAGGGTAATTTTGTAATGGATATCATTCTGCCTGATGATTATGACGGTATTGACAGGATATTACCTTTTGTTACTGAAAGCTCTTTCAACAGCTGGATAAGTCAGGCACAGGAAACAGAAGTTGATTTGTACTTACCCAGATTCAAATACGGTTTTAAGAAAAAACTGAAGGATATCCTTTCTGATATGGGAATGTGGTTAGCATTTTCCGGGGGAGCTGATTTCACAAATATTGCTGATACCAACCTTAATATTCAGGATGTTATTCACCAGGCATTTATTGAAACCAATGAGGAAGGAACAGAGGCTGCTGCTGCTACCGTAGTAATAATTGAATTAACATCAGTACAACCAACACCTATGGTATTTAATGTAGATCATCCTTTCATTTATCTGATAAGGGAAACTACCACTAATTCTGTTATATTTATGGGAGTAGTAAACGATCCTACTGTCGAATAAATCGTCGTATAAGAGGATATCTTAACCGTAAAGAACGCAAAGTAACGCCATTTGCGGTTTATTTTTTTACTACCTTTAAATCATAATTTTCATTTCCAAATGAAACTGCTGATAATTACTGTCTTAATAACTTTTGCTATGTTTCAGACAGAAGAAAAGGGCTATCGCAAACCTGACGATCAGGGCAAGGAGCCCCTTTTTTCGTTTGGGATAATAACTGATGTCCATTACTGCGACTGCGAACCAGAAGGTTCAAGATTTTACAATAAGTCACTTCCCAGGTTGAGAGAAGCCATGATATACCTGAAAGCGAATCGGGCAGATTTTGTGGTTAACCTTGGAGATCTTATTGATCAGGATTATGACTCTTTTAAACCTGCCCTGGATATAATAGATACATCCCGACTTAAAACATGGCATTGTTTAGGTAATCATGATTTTTCAGTAGAGAAAAAATATAAAAGACGCCTCCCTATTCCCCTTCCGGAAAAAGAGGGCTATTATTCATTCATCCATAAGGATTTCAGGTTCATTGTTCTCAATGGAAATGAAGTGAGTACATATGGTCCTGGTAATAGAGCATCAATAAAGAAAGCTGAGGAATATATTGCCCGGTTACATACTGAAGGGTGTATTAATGCTATTGACTGGAATGGAGGAATAAGTGTGGAACAACTTTCCTGGCTCAATAAAGAGCTTAGTGAGGCTAAATCAGCGAATGAAAAAGTATTTATATGCTGTCATTTCCCGGCATGGCCTGAAGATATGCATAATCTACTCAACTACAAAGATGTACTATCTGTTCTTGAAAACTACAATAACATAATAGCCTGGTTTAACGGACATAATCATGCAGGTAATTATGGTAATTTCAATTTGATACATTTTGTTACACTGAAAGGGATGGTTGAAAGCGAGGAAACAAGTGCCTGGTCGCTTATTGAAGTATATAGAAATAAGATATGGATAAAAGGTGCCGGCAGGGAAAAAAACCTGATACTTGCCTATTAGTACTATAATAACTAATTTTCCAAAAACCAGCCGGTAAATGACAAAACTCGCAAAAGAGCTTACCCTGTACGGATTGATAATGGTAGCCATAGGCTCCTGTATAGGGTCGGGGATTTTTGTTACACCATCACAGATTGCCGGGTTAATTCCATCGTCAGGTCTTATATTGCTGGTATGGGCCCTCGGAGGATTAATTGCTCTGACCGGAGCTCTTACCTTTGGAGAACTGGGAGCTCTTTTCCCGCATGCCGGAGGAATATATGTATTCCTCAGGGAAGCATACGGGGGCTGGATGGGATTCCTGTACGGATGGGCATACCTGATAATAATCACTTCAGGCTCAATAGCTGTTCTGGCTTTGGCATTCTCCTATTATCTCAGTTCTCTAATCCCTATGACCGAAACAGGTATGATCATAACAAGCATAACGGCCATTGTTATAGTAACAATATTGAATGTGCTGAGAGCAAAGTTTGGTGAGATATTTTCAAATATCTTCACAGGCTTAAAGATAGTTGGTATACTGATAATTATTCTTGTAGGTTTTATCTTTGGAGACACCGGGAATTCGTTCAAAATAGTTTCATTTTCTTCAATTACCTCCGGCTCAGGATTATCTGCATTTGGAGTTGCTCTTACAGGAGTCCTGTTTTCTTATGGAGGATGGCAACATGCCTCATATCTGGCCGGCGAGACCAGAAATCCTACCAGGAATGTTCCCATCGCTATGATAACCGGAGCCCTTATAGTAACAATAATATATCTCCTTGTCAATACAGGCTATATGCTGCTCCTCCCGGTCGAAGATATTATATCGTCACGTAAAGTGGCTGCTGATGCAGTCAGCACCGTGCTGCCTTTTGGAGGCAAACTGGTTGCAGGGATAATTGCAATATGTACTATCGGGACTATGGGTATATACACCCTTTCAACGCCTCGAATTTATTACGCCATGGCTTCCGATGGTCTCTTCTTTAAAAGTATAGCAAAAGTCCATTCAAAATTCAAAACCCCTTTTTATGCAATTATCCTTCAATCGGTTTGGGCAATACTGTTGTTGCTTTTCTGGGGGACAGTCGAAAATCTGATCACTTATACTGTTTCTGTTGAATGGATATTTTTCGCGTTGGCAGCTGCAGGAATTTTTATCTTCAGAAAAAAGATGAAGCATGTCGAAAGACCTTATAAAACATTCTGGTATCCGGTAACACCATTTATATTTATCGCCATTACAATATGGTTTGTAATTAATATAACGATAAACAGACCTTTACATATGGTAATAGGATTTATCTTCCTGTTGATCGGAGTACCGGTATATATTATTTTCAGAAAGATTCACTTATCTTGATGAAATTGAAAGGAACCCTAAGGATTACTGAAAAATATTCTCCCCTTTCAAGAATATCTTCGTCACCCTCCTCATAATACCAGTTATAAACACACCTGCCATTTCTTAGAGCTACTTTCTTCAGCACTTCCAACAGATGAATGAATACCTTGGCACTTGCGCTGTTGAAGTATTCAAGGTTCATATCAATCCGGGTCAACTTAGCCGGTTCTTCAACATACGACTCTATCCAATTCTCGACAGGAGCAAAGAAATCAGCCACATTTTCATGTATTGAACGTCCGCTGATCTGAATTGAGCCTTCAGGATTCAATATTATTTCTGGTGTATTCTTTCCCGGTGAAATCTTAAACTCCTGCATTAAAAAATATTTGCTACCAATTTAACTAAATTAAATAAAATCTTCAATTATTTTCCGCTTATAATCTTGCCAGTGGAACAATGTCCTGACCGACGAACTCACCTCTAATATACTTATAATAACCAGTAATTCCAATCATTGCTGCATTATCGGTAGTAAAGTTGACAGACGGGATAAAGATATCCCATCCTCTCTTTT
>CAZOZU010000074.1:2205-8227 GCA_964584355.1 uncultured Rikenellaceae bacterium | reverse complement strand
AACCGCGTCTATCTGCCTTTACCGCTACCGGGGTCCACAGCACTGATGGGTAATTACTTTATTCCGCTGAGTGATGATGGTGAGTTACTTCAGATACATGGTGAGATAACCAGCAAAATAAATGAGCAGTTTTATTTTGGTGGAAGTGCGAACTGGTATAAATATACAATGTCAGTTACAGAGTTCCCCTGGAACAAGCCTGACTGGGATGGCAGTTTTGGTATTAAGTACAACCTGAGAAATAAAATTATTGCAAACCTCGATATGACTGTCCTTGGCAGGAGAGATCTTCTGGTGACTGATATTAATCCGGTTTCTGTATCACCTCAGATTAAATCTGAAGAACCAGCTCATGTAAACCTTAACATAGGTATAGAATACAGGTATACAAAAATACTCTCTTTCTGGCTTAAGCTCGATAATATCTCGTTCAACAGGTATTACGAATGGGCCTATTATCCATCTCAAAGATTTATAGGTCTGGCAGGTTTTACCTATAGTCTTTAGCCGGTGCGGATTACAAATCCGCACCAGCGGGGGGTCTGTAACCAACATGCCATTTCACCATTACTCACTTGTTAATTTCTAAATAAAATTGTGCATAATTTTAACATAATTTAAATAAAAAAGCAGTTAAAAATCACTATATTTAGGAAATTAATTAAATTACATGGGATCAGTTATTTATGATACGTAAAGAGAGGTGCTTTTTAAGTGCTGACGTATGTTAAAAATATTTCCCCAGAAAAGAATTTTTATAGTCAGTTGTAGAGGAGAAAAGTAGTAATCTCTTAAGTGTATGTATAATATGATCTTAAATAAAAAAGAGAAATGAGCGAAAAAGAGAAGAAATTGCGGGAGGGTTATTCAGCAAAGAGTATCCAGGTGCTGGAGGGGCTGGAGGCAGTCAGGAAAAGACCTGCTATGTATATTGGGGATATTGGATTAAAAGGGTTGCATCATCTTGTTTATGAGGTTATTGATAATTCTATTGATGAGGCTCTTGCTGGTTATTGCTCTAAAATAGAGATTGTCATTAATGAGGATGGATCAATTACTATTGTAGATGACGGACGCGGTATTCCAACAGGAATAATGGAGAAAGAAAAGAAATCAGCCCTGGAGGTTGTGATGACCATGCTTCATGCCGGCGGTAAATTTGACAAAGATTCTTATAAAGTCTCAGGAGGATTACATGGAGTAGGTGTATCTTGTGTGAACGCTCTCTCGTCACATCTCTCTGCCGTGGTTAAAAGAAACGGAAAAATCTATAGGCAGGATTATGAGAAGGGCAGACCTGTAGAAGAGGTTAAAACGATTGGAAAAACCGATGAATCAGGAACTACAGTTGTTTTCAAACCGGATGATTCAATATTCCAGACCACTGAGTTTAACTTCGAAATACTTGCCACGCGTCTGAGGGAACTGGCATTTCTGAATAAGGGTATACTTCTCACAATCAAGGATATGAGAGAGTATGATGAAAATGGCAATGGCGGTACCCCCAGATATGAAGAGTTCAAATCAGAGCTGGGTCTGTTGGAATTTGTGGAATATCTTGATGCCACAAGGGATAGAATAATTGAAAAACCGGTTAATATTTCATACGATAAAACGGATATACCCGTCGAAATAGCACTTCAGTATAATAACTCCTTTTCTGAGAATGTACACTCTTACGTTAACAATATAAACACTATTGAAGGTGGAACTCATCTGGCAGGATTCAGAAGAGGACTTACCAGGACGCTGAAAAAATATGCTGAAGACTCAGGAGCAACAGCAAAACTTAAATTTGATATTAATGGTGACGACTTCCGCGAAGGACTCACTGCAGTAATTTCAGTGAAGGTTGCTGAGCCCCAGTTTGAAGGACAAACAAAGACCAAGCTGGGAAACTCCGAAGTAATGGGAGCAGTAGATACCGCAGTAAGTACCATGCTGACAAATTACCTTGAAGAGAATCCAAAAGATGCAAAGGTGATAGTGCAGAAAGTGATACTTGCAGCTACTGCGCGCCATGCTGCACGTAAAGCCAGAGAACTTGTTCAGCGTAAAAATGAGTTTTCCGGTTCAGGACTTCCGGGTAAACTGGCCGATTGTGCAGACAGGGATCCTGCCAATAGCGAGATCTTTCTTGTTGAGGGTGACTCTGCAGGAGGAACAGCAAAACAGGGCAGGGACAGACGCTTTCAGGCTATTCTCCCTCTCCGGGGGAAAATACTCAATGTCGAAAAAGCCATGCACCACAAAATATACGAGAGCGAGGAGATAAAAAATATGTTTACTGCACTGGGTGTGGTTATAGGAACCGATGAAGATAGTAAAGCACTCGATATCTCTGGTCTGCGATATCATAAAATAATAATAATGACCGATGCCGATGTCGATGGTTCCCATATCACTACCCTTATTATGACATTCTTTTTCAGGTATATGCAGGATCTTATCCGAGGAGGGAACCTCTTTATTGCCACACCTCCACTTTACCAGGTAAAAAAGGGTAAAGCAGAACGTTACTGCTGGTCAGAAGAAGAAAGAGAAACAGCAATAAAAGAACTGGGACAGGGCAAAGAATCATCTGTTTCAATACAGAGATATAAAGGTCTCGGTGAAATGAATGCCACACAACTATGGGATACTACCATGAACCCTGAGACACGTACTCTCAGGCTCGTAACCATTGAAAGCGCCGCTGAAGCCGACCATATCTTTTCAATGCTTATGGGTGATGAAGTACCCCCACGGAGGGAATTTATTGAGACACATGCCAGATATGCCAGAATAGATGCTTAAAAGAGTTTTCTCCTGATCTCAACAGCATTGCTCTGACATACTTCACTACAGCAAAAACACCTGATACATTTACTGTCAGTAAGTACAACGTAATTCTTCTTTACCCCATGCATGGTTATTGCATTCACCGGGCATATTTTGATGCATTCCAGGCAAGCTGTGCAGTTTTTATGGATAAACACAGGTCTTCGTTCCAGCTTCCTCAGGAACTTCAACCTGTTTGATACGAATCTAAAGGAAATATTACTGTCCCTTGTAACAGGTATTCTTTTGAAATCTTTCCTGATTATTGTACTTAATTCCGGACCATCATAATCAATATCATCGATACGATTCAACCATAACCCTCTTTCTATAGCAATAGAAGTTGTTGGAATATCCAGAGGATCATAACCGGCAATGCTGGTAGCAATAACATCAAGTGCAACGGGATTCGAAGAACCCAGGAGTACTTCGGTTTTTACAGGGGTTCCCTGTCCCGGCCCGGGACCCTCCATTCCCATTATACCATCCATTATAAAGAAATGGGGCATTACTGTCTTGTTAAGATCAACAAGAAAGCTTGAGAAACTTAACCTGTTCTGATGCAGGGCGTGCTGTCTTGCTTTTGAGAAGGCCGGGATAAGACCCATCGTGTTTTTTATGGCACCGGTAAAATAGACCAGCTCGTGGTTTTTAAGTTTTGGCAGAGAGATTATCAGATCAACCTCATCAACAATCGATGCTATTTTTATCTTTACGCCTGATGGTAGTCTTTTTTCCGAGGAATTCTTTGTGAAGTCAATCCAGGGTACACCTGTTTTCTCACATAGCTGATAAAACCCTGACTTCAGTGGTTTAAAACCCCTGAGATGGATTGAAGGAGAATCTCCTGCATACACTATAGCTCCACGCGATCGAAGAAACCTGATAACAGCCTCCATTACAACAGGATGGGTGGTTATACACTTTGACGAATCAGAATCGGTAAGTATGTTAGGCTTGACAAGAACCTTTTTGCCTTTAACATCAGGGCCTTCACACCATTTATAGATATTTGAAATATGGTTAAATATCTTCTGCTTATCATATTCACTGCAAATTCTGACTGCTACCTTATTATTCATGTTCTATTTTGTCAATATTGTTTCTTTGAGGATATCTTCGATATGTGCAACAATATTGCGGGACGAACCTGTGAAATTGTTAACAATAATGCAGAATACCAGCTCTTTACCTGAAATAGTCTGTAAATAACCTGCATAGCTTCTTACCCTGGTCATAGACCCGCTCTTTGCCATTAGTCTGGCTTCAAAGATATTATCCTTAAAGTAATTTTTAAGTGTACCTTCTTTTCCGGCTTCAGGGAGAGAATATAAAAACTCATCGAAGTATTTACCGTCTCTCTTTATATATATTAACAGTTCAACCATATCTGCAGCACTAATCGCATTTGAACGGGAGAGGCCGCTGCCATCATCCACATATATTCCACTGATTTTTTTTATATTGCTAAGACACTCTTCTATAACCTCAATGCCGGCTATGGCAGTACCGCTCTTTTTAAATACTTTTCCTAGCTCTTTTAACAAGTGCTCAGCGTAAAGGTTGACACTCTCATGATTTAATGCCTCAATGATATCTTTCAGTGGTGGTGAATTAATAATGGCAATTTGGTTAACGGGCATATTTACAGATCCCTCAATTCTGACTGTGGAGGGTTCTTTTTTAATGTTTATATCTGCTGCTCTGAGTTTTTTATCGATTAACATGGCCATTAGCAGGGGAGGATCCGGAATAGAGGCTTTCAGAATAAAATCATCCTGATTGGCAGGGATGGAACCCTCAATCCATCCTTTATGTGTATATGGTGCTGCAAAAACGTTACCCTCATCCTCCGTGCCGTATACTGTCAGGCGGTCTTCTAAATCAGTACGGCACTCCTCCGGATATACCCCTGTGATAACATGATTAAGGCTGTCTGATGATGTCATGAAGTGTATTTCATATGTATTGTCAAAAATGGAGAGCCCATATACCCCGGCACCATAGTAATTTCCAATGTCCTCCCAGAGCCACTTTGCGGATACAGGATGATAGTCATAATATCTTTTTGTTCATGTCTTCTCTCCTTTATTTTGTTTAAGTGTAGATAACAATCCACAAGCTGCACCTATATCCTCACCTCTTGATGCTCTTATTGTTGTCAGTATCCCTTTCGCGTTCAGTGCTTCCTTGAATTTAATGGTGGCCGCAGTATCGGGACTCCTGAATTCCGATCCCGGAATATTGTGGAAGCGAATGATGTTAATTCTGCATTTAATACCATTAAGTATTCTGGCAAGTTCTTTAATATGTGCAGCTGTATCATTCATTCCCCCGAACAGGATATATTCAAATGATACTCTTCGCTGATTATTAAAATCGAATTCCCTGATAATATCGAGCACCTCTTTTATGGTACTTACACTCTGGATGGGCATCAATTTTTTTCTCTCTTCCTCGAATGGAGAATGAAGGCTTACAGCCAGATGGCATCGGGTTTTCTCAAGAAACTCCTTTATGCTGCTCTTTAGTCCTACTGTACTTACTGTGATGCGTGTTGGGCTCCATCCATATCCCCATTCGCTGGTCATTATTTCGAGGCTTTTCAGTACCTCTGTAATATTGTCGAGAGGTTCGCCCATGCCCATATATACCATATTTGTCAGTTTCCTGAATTCAGGCAGGCTTCTGAACTGGTTCAGTATCTCATTTGATGTCAGGTTTCCCTGGAATCCCTGTTTGCCTGTCATGCAGAAGATGCATCCCATTTTGCATCCGGACTGCGATGAAACACATATTGTTGCTCTGTCATCATCAGGGATATATGTCGTCTCTATATATTTGTCATCCAGCACATTATACAAATATTTACGCGTGCTGTCTTTGCTTATTGTAACATTTACCGGGTCGGAAAGACCCATTTCATAATCAGTTGAAAGCATCTCTCTCATTCTCTTTGAGAGATTGGTCATTTCATTAATTGTGGATATCTCTTTTTTATATAGCCAATCGGCAATTTGTTTTGCAGAATAACCTGGAAGGCCTACTCTTCTTGTAACAGCAATCAGCTCGTTCAGTGTCTTTCCGTAAAGTTTTTCCTTCTCCATTAGAATTGATAGCCTATACCCGTATGACATAAACCCTTAAACCGTTGCACCGTTAATTATATCCATATCCGGCTTTTTGAAGCTCCTTTACCGTT
>CAZOZU010000074.1:0-2105 GCA_964584355.1 uncultured Rikenellaceae bacterium | reverse complement strand
ACCGTTGCACCGTTAATTATATCCATATCCGGCTTTTTGAAGCTCCTTTACCGTTTTGAATGGTTTTGGCGGATTAAGGTATTTATTAAGATGGTTATATATCTTCAGCCTGATCTCCTTTGCTGCCATATTATCGAGCCTGTCGAATGAATGGCCACCCGGCATATTTTGAAATATTTCATAAGTGAAATTGTTTTTTCCTTCTGCTTTGAGAGATTTTATCAGGTGTTCAACCTCCAGTACATTGACATCCTCATCATTTGTATTGGTATGAATAAGGAGGGGGGTATTTCGATATAAGGATGTCTTCCAGGCAGGAGATCTCTTTTTGTATTCAGCCACGTTCTCATCGGCAGGTTTACCTATGGCAGCCTGTTCTGAATAAAGATCACGGTATTCCTGATCTTTATAACCCATGCGTGCAATGAGATCGCTGACAGGAACCCCGGTAAAAGCCACCTTGTAATTCTCAGGGTATTCAAAAATGTTGAACAGGGCAATTAATCCGCCATGGCTCCAGCCTATAATACCTACCTTTTCTTTATCAACAATTGTGTAGTTATCGATCATATATTGACGGCTGGCATCAACATCCTGAACTTCAAGACCTCCATAATCGATCTTATAGTACAAAGATGCTCCATAACCTGTTGACCCCCGGTATTCAGCAGCTACGACAATATAACCCTGTGATACAATCTCCCTTACTATATGGGTATAATAAGTATTAAAATTAGCATGCACTCCACCATGGGGAAAAACCAGGAGCGGATATTTTTTTGCAGGATCAACATCTTTTGGAATAAAGATATATGACCATAATTTCACGGGATTTCCTGCCCCCTGGCCGGTAGGATTCTTTTCTACTGCCAGTGGCGGGCCGGTCATATATACTTTGTCGATATAGGCTATATCTCCGACTCTGTTATACCATTGAACATCATCGATCTTCTTTTCGAGTATATCAAACCAATGGTTGAGGTTATCAATATCGTTATTTACCTTTTTAATGGCATCCATAAGCTCAACTGTTCCCGGTTGGCCTGAACCAATTGAGACGAAAAAGATACAAGCAATCAAAGTAATTAATAAGTTTTTCATATTTAATTATTTAAGATTGTCTTATGCTGAGGCAAATTTCCTACACGTTCTTCTATCTTGTTATACGTACTATCAGTGGTTAAATTTCTATTCTTCCTTCAAACACAAATATTGCTGGTCCTGTCAACCATACATTTGTTACTTTTTTATCCTTAATATTAAATTCTACCTCCAGATTACCTCCTTTTGTTCTGACTTTAACGGAATGCCTGTCAAAATGTCCTGCCATAACTGAGGCAATGGCAGAAGCTGTAACACCTGTACCACAGGCCAGGGTCTCTTCTTCAACGCCTCTTTCGAAAGTTCTGACATACAAACCGTTATCAACAACCTGGACAAAATTGACATTGGTGCCTCCGGGGGCAAATTTTGGTGACCTTCTGAGTGTTTTACCTTCTTCATTGACATTGATTTTGTCAATGTCTTCTGAAAAGACCATGTAATGAGGAGATCCGGTATTGACAAAGTAGTTCCCCTCAACAATACCATATTCATTGACATCAGCCATTTGCAGTCGGACAATTTCATCACCTGCCTCTGCTTCATGTACCCCATCGAAAGCCAGAAATCTTTGTCTTTCGCCGGCAATACCGTGTTTCAATGCAAAATGAGCGGCACATCTGCCGCCATTACCACACATTGATCCTAATTTACCATCGGAATTGAAGTATTTCATTTCATAGTCAACCTCTTTGAATAAAGAGATTAATATCAATCCATCAGCACCTATCCCAAAGCGGCGATTACATAATCTGTTAATAAGTTTTGAGTCGGACGGATTAAAAATAGTGTCTCGGTTGTCAATGATAATGAAATCATTACCGGCACCCTGGTATTTGTTAAATGTTATTATCATCAATGTTAAATAGTTGTTAAAACTGGCTAATATATTGAAGCTCATGCAAAAAATGCATGATCTTTGTAAAACAAAACTGTTGGAAAATGGTTATAAAGATATGAATCTTTTACTAAGGCATTATCTTTAAAGAATGCTGAGAACTGAA
>CAZOZU010000073.1:2718-8239 GCA_964584355.1 uncultured Rikenellaceae bacterium | reverse complement strand
GGCCTGTCTTACAGAAAGTTCCCCGTCAATTATTTTATAATAGATATTGATCTGTTTTTTAGGATCTTCAATATTCACAAGGGTACGTGCATGACCCATCATCAGCTGCCTGTTTTTGATACCGAGTTGTATTTCTGCAGGTAATTTAAGCAGTCGCAGGTAATTGGCCACTGTGGATCTCTGTTTACCTACCCTCTCACTCAGTTCCTCCTGGGTCAGTTTACATTCTTCAATAAGTCTCTGGAAACTTATAGCCACTTCAACGGCATCAAGGTCTTCGCGTTGTATATTTTCAACCAGAGCCAGTTCAAGCATAGCCTGGTCATCAGCTGTTCGTATAAATGCCGGTACATGTGTCAATCCTGCACGTCTTGCAGCTCTCAGCCTTCTCTCTCCGGCAATGAGCTGATATCTGCCATCGCCTGTTTCCCTTACTGTCAGTGGCTGGACTATCCCCAGTTTTTTAATCGATAAGGCCAGCTCATCGAGCGATTGGTCATCAAAACTGGTTCTTGGCTGAAATGGGTTGCTTTCAATTGAGTCGATTGAAATATTCTGGTTAACCTCAATCTTTTTCTCTAATATTTCTTTTTCAACTCCATCGATCAATGCACCTAAACCTCTTCCCAGTGCGTTTTTCTGTGCCATGGTATTTCTCTTTCAAATAAATTACTGTTGTAATCATACCGGATTCAGTTTGGCTTCCTGTTTCTCTATCAGCTCTTTAGCAAGATTCAGGTAGTTGACCGATCCTCTTGAATCAGCATCATATAATATTGCGGGCTGTCCAAAGCTCGGTGCCTCCGACAGTTTTACATTACGTTGAATAATAGTCCTGAAAACCATCTGCTGGAAATGTTTGTTCACCTCCTCTGCTACCTGATTTGACAACCGTAATCTTGAATCATACATTGTAAGAAGAAAGCCTTCAATTTCAAGATTGTTGTTCAGGTTATTCTGTATTATCTTAATTGTATTAAGCAGTTTGCCCAGTCCTTCCAGTGCAAAGTATTCGCATTGTACCGGAATTATTACCGAATCTGCAGCGGTTAGTGCATTTACCGTAAGCAATCCGAGTGAAGGAGAACAATCAACAAAGAGATAATCGTAATTATTCCTTATTTTATCAAGGACTGTTTTCAGAATCTTTTCTCTTGAAGGTCTGTCAAGCATCTCGATCTCAGCCCCTACAAGATCGATATTTGACGGTATAAGAGAGAGATTCTCCACCCCGCAGGCTATTATTGTGCCTTCCGGCTCCCTCCCGTCAATGAGACAATCATATATTGTGGATTCTATCTCACGGTTATCAACTCCTATTCCGGAAGTAGCATTGGCCTGGGGATCCGCATCAACAATAAGCACTTTTTTTTCGAGAGCAGCCAGACTTGCTGCCAGATTTATTGCTGTCGTCGTCTTACCTACTCCACCCTTTTGATTTGCTATTGCTATTATCCTTCCCATCTGTTTCCTTTTTGTCTTTATGCTATTTATTTTGAGCTTCAAATTTACTATTTATACTACCATCGCCTCCGGTAGTGAAAGATGTAATTGTAAACAATTTTTTTGCGGTTTTCAACATCTTATTAACATGCCATATCCGGGTGATAATCAAATTAATACTATAATATCAAGCTTTCATCTTCTTCTTCTCTCCTATAATTCAGTTATTTGTTACTGACAGAACAGAAAGAAAATTTTAACCACGGGGAGCAGATAGGAACACGGGATAATCACAAAGCAAAAATCCGTGTAACTTCCGTGCACTCAGCGGTAAAAAGTAATTTTCTTTTGTGTATTAAGGTTTTATATTCTCTTTTTTCACATATTTGTAATACTTATACCTGAACAGATATGCCAGAAGATCCTGCTCACAGAGAATGGTTTGTGATAGTCAATCCCAATGCCGGCAACGGCAAGGGTGGTAAGGACTGGGGTAGAATCGCAAGCCTCTTCGGGAAAGAGAATATTGCCCTGGTTTCTAATTTTACTACTGAGAAAGGCCATGCCATCGAGCTATCCCGGAATGCTGTACGCAACGGATTCAGAAGGATCATCTCCGTCGGCGGCGATGGTACCCTGAATGAAGTGATTAATGGCATCTTTACCCAGGAAGAGTGCAATACAAAGGAGATTACTGTTGGAATGATTCCCGTGGGTACCGGTAATGACTGGGGAAGAATGTTTGGTATCCCACTCGTATATGAAGGTGCCGTTGACGTTATAAGGGAAAGTAAAGTTATGCTTCACGATATAGGAGTTGTTAACTATCATAACGGTGAAGAAAAACAGGTGAGATATTTTATCAATATTGCCGGACTCGGATTTGAGTCACTTGTCGTGAAAAAGACCAACAAGCAGAAAGATAAAGGAAGAAGCAGCCAGGCAATATATTTTTATAATCTCCTGTCCAGTCTTATCTGTTACAGGAAAATAAAAGCCGATATCCTTATTGAAGGTAAGAGGTATACAAATAATATCTTTTCAATCAATGTAGGTAATGGCAGGTATTGTGGCGGTGGCATGAGACAAACACCCGATGCCCTACCTGATGACGGACTTCTGGATATTACCGTTATCAGAGATATGGGTAAGATCGAAGTAATCAAAAACCTAAAGATATTATACGACGGCACTATACTGAGCCACCCGAAAATTGACGGGTACCGGTCGGATAAATTGCGTGTGGAATCAGAATCATTGATATACCTGGAAGCTGACGGTGAATCACTGGGTCATACACCTGTTGAGTTCACCATTACTCCTGCAGCAGTAAATATTGTCTATGGTACAAAGCTTATTCCGTGAGTCTTATCTCAAAAAGATTTGGCCAGTTTTTACCTGTAACAAATATCCTGTTTCCCTCCTTATCATAAGCAATACCGTTAAGAACACCGGCATCCGGATCCTTCATCAGCCCTCTTAAGTCGATATAAGCAAGAACCTTTCCTGATTCAGGGTCGATCCTGGCTATAAGATCCGACATCCAGATGTTTGCCCATATCTCACCATTTATGTATTCAAGCTCATTAAGCTGGTCGACCTTTTTTTCATTGTCATAAACCTCCAGACGGGAAACAACCGTAAACATCTCAGGTTCAAGGAAATATAATACATCTGATCCTTCGCTCATTACAATATGATCGTTTACGGTTGCCAGACCCCATCCCTGCGACTGGTAATTTACTTTATTTATCTGGCGGAAAGTCTCTTTTTCATAAACGAAGCCAACCTGTGATGTCCATGTAACCTGGTAAATACGATCGTCATAAAGTGTTATCCCCTCTCCGAAGAGAGAGGGATCAAGATTCAGTTGCCTGATCACTTTGCCTGTTTCGAGTTCTACTTCCCTCAGGCTGGAACCTGTTTCCTGTCCTGTGCCCTCATATAATACACCATTATCATAAAAAAGGCCCTGAGTAAATGCATTCCTTTCATGCGGATAAGTGTTTATAATCCTGTAACTGTTCCTTACAGGTACCACATCCGACATTATTACTATAAATCTTGTAATTGTTGTTCTGGCTTTTCCTTTTCTGTATGCCGATACTTTTATCGATTTCCTGCCTGTGGTATTAATCAGGAATGACGGAATAAGGTGTTCCCAGTTTCCCTGATCAAGTGAGGCAACAGTCTGCCCGTTAAAGAAGATCAATATTGAATCGGGATCCTCTCCCCTGTTATCCTTTTCAAGGATCACTTTTACCCCTTCTCCCAGCCTGAAGTCAGAATTTTCTTCAGGGGCAATCATTGTTATCAAATTGATACCGGGTTCCTCTTCCACTACTGATTTAATATCCTGTGAACCTGTTTCTGCCGGTGCCTTTCCAGGTCTTCCCGAACATGATATTATCCACGTAAAGGTTAACAGAACAAACAGGGAAAATATACATTTCAGATAATTATTTTTCATCCGTTTTCTTTTTTCGTGAAAACAATCGTTTTAAAATATTCTTTCCCAACGAGTTAATTCTTTTTTCAGCCTCTTTTTGCTGTAACTCAAAAGGATAAAGCATCTGCCATACCTCGCTCCATCCGGGAAATCCTCCAAGATTCTTATCATCAATATAGATATCGGCATCGATCTTTCTGCTGACACTATCATCGACTATTTCCTCAGGATAGTTTTTATTTACAGCATAAAACTCAACTCCATTCTTTCTGCAGAATTCAACAGCATCCTCAAGTTCCTTGCCGGTTCTGAAGGTCCAGAGGATCAGCAAAACACCTCTCTTTTCCAACTCCTTAAGGGTTTGAAATGCAAATAGCTTCTCCTTACCGATCTCAGGGTATGCATGTTCGACGACGGTGCCGTCAAAATCGATTGCGATTTTTATGGAAGTGATCTCTGTCACCTGCTTAAACATATGGTGCCAAATTTAACCAAAATGGCATTATTACTGAAATTTATCTTAATTTTAGGCTCCTGCTGAATAATATTTTTTATAATGAAGCATGTTCCCAATTTTATCACCACTTTGAATCTTGCAGCCGGTTTTATTGCAATAATATATGCCCTCGAGGGAAACCTGCTCATATCCTCCTGGCTGATATTTGCAGCCATGATATTTGATTTCCTTGATGGTTTTTTTGCGAGATTACTGAAGGCATATTCTGATATCGGTAAAGAACTTGATTCTCTTGCTGATGTTATAAGCTTCGGCGTCGCTCCTGCAGTAATTATTTATCAGCTTCTTTGCAAAGTTTCCGGTATAAATATTTCCGGTGCTGGTAATATCACTTCTTTCCTGGTACTTATTTCACCTGTATTGATGCCGGTATTTGCCGGTCTGAGGCTGGCAGTATTCAATACCGATGAAACCCAGACGACATCATTTAAAGGATTACCCACTCCTGCAAATGCACTGGCTGTTATATCTATTATTATTGCAGGAAGTTATTCTGATACCGGTATAAGTAATTATATTACAGGATCCATTACAGGGATTATTATTTTTACTCTAGTATTATCCGGTTTAATGGTAATCCGGATTCCAATGATTTCGCTAAAATTCAAAAATCTGAAGCTTAAAAGTAATGAGGGAAGATACCTGCTAATAGTGCTTGTTATTATAGCATTTGCGATTTTCGGTATTGGTGCAGCTCCGCTGATAATTCCGATTTATATAATTGTATCTCTTATATCATTGGCATTCCGGTAATTAATTTTTCGATGACAAACAGGTAATTTTATTTTCTATAACCCCTCCTCCAGTTAGGTTGTAGAAAAAGTAGAAAAAATGAACCGCAGAGATCACAAAGGATCACAAAGGAAAACACAAAGCTACATCAAGAGGTAAATGAGATGAAATCTGTTAGCTTTCCCTATCAGGGAATCGCTTCTCATAGTATTTTACAGCAAACCTGATCAGAAACCATGTGACAATTATTATCACCGGCCATAACAGATACTGCAGAATCTGAGTTATATACATGGTCTGTAATCTTTTATCTTTTATCTTTTGCCTTTTATCTTTTGCCTTTTATCTTTTGCCTTTTATCTTTTGCCTTTTATCTTTTG
>CAZOZU010000073.1:0-2618 GCA_964584355.1 uncultured Rikenellaceae bacterium | reverse complement strand
CCTTTTTAATAAACGTGTCCCTCTTCCTCTTCAAGTTCATCACCTGTAATTCTCTTTCTGTTTATTGCTTTCCATGCATACCAGATATATGCCATAACAAAAGGAATGATAAATGAGACATACATCATGGTTTTAAGTGTAAATTCGCTTGATGATGCATTATGTATCGTAAGAGAACTTGGCATATGGTATGTAGAAGGATAAAATGAGGTTCCGTTAAATCCTGCTATAAGAAATAGTGCAAATACAGCAAGCACTGCACCTGAACCGCTGAACCATATTCCTTTTCTGCTGTTTTTGAAAATTGTAACTCCTATACCATAAAGGACTGCTACTACTCCGGCAAGGAAGATTATCAGAACAACAGGCATCTGAATAAAATTATGCAGGTATTTATATTTCTCCATTATCACTTTTCCTGTTTCCTGGTTTACGGCAAATCCTTCCGAGATCAACAGTGTAATAAGAAAGAAAAGGAAGAATACCAGAAAAGATATAGAATTGAAAATCATTTTTCTGACAGATTTCTCCAGAAGTCCGGAGTCGTCCACAGTATTAATAATATATAATAATCCGTTAACCCGTGTAAGGAATAGTACAGCCAATCCAAGTGCGAGGTTCCGGCCGTTAAGCAGGGCTTCAAGTCCATGCCAGTTGTTTGCCCATTTAACACTGAACAATAGATTGAGGCTGAACTGGGAGCCGGTAAAAAAAGTAGCAACAGCCGTACCTATGAGAAAAGGACCGAGTGCTCCGTTCAGAAAAAGGAAAATGTCGAATGTTTTTTTACCAAGAATATTAGCCGGTTTTGACCTGTATTCATAGGCTATTGCCTGAATAATAAAGCTGAACAGAATTGTTATCCAGACCCAGTAAGCACCACCAAAGCTTGTGGCATAAAAGAGCGGAAATGAGGCAAAAAAAGCACCGCCAAAAGTAACCAGAGTAGTGAATGTGAATTCCCATTTTCGTCCCAATGCATTTATTATCATTGTTTTACGTGCTTCTGTGTCGGGCAGGGAATAAATAAATGACTGTCCTCCCTGGACAAACATCAGAAACACCAGCAGGCTGGCCAACAATGAGACTATCACCCACCAGTAATATTGCAGAAAAAGATGCGATATCAATATTGTTGTCATAATTGCCTTAATTAATGTTTTGGACCTGTTTTTATCTGTTTTACCATAATTGACACTTCAGCTATTAGCAGAGCTGTGAACATTATGGCAAAAAGGATAAATGTTGTCATTACTGAACCTGAGCTGATTTGTGAAACCGCTATAGATACCGGCATCAGGTCCTGTATTATCCATGGTTGTCGTCCCATTTCGGCAAGGATCCAACCGGATTCGCTGGCAATATATGCAAGCGGGATCGATATCAATGCAATCCAGAGGAACCATTTGTTTTTTGCTATGGTACCTCGGAGAACCAGGATAAGTGCAATCAGGCATACAAGGATAAACAGGAATCCGAGTATTACCATAAGATGAAATGAATAGAAGGCTATTGAAACATTTGGAATTGCATCTTCAGGTGTTTCAAGAAAAGCATATCCGAAATATCTGAATATCTCATCAATAAAATTCTCTTCAAGGAATATCTTTTTTATTTTCTCAGCTATTTCCTTTTCGTTGTTTATTTTTGCCGCTTTGTAATTATCAAGAAGATCTCTTGCTATTTTACCTCTTTTCATTCTTTCAGTAACCGGAAAAACAGTGCTGTCGGCATTTCCATAAATAAGGTCATTTATCCCGGGTACAAATGCATCTCTGCTTCCATCAGTCATAACTGAAAGAAATCCGGGTATTTCGATCCTGATAAGAAAGTCTTTAAATTTTTTTGTATCGGGTTTCTTCTCAGAATCTTTGAGAATGCCGAATGCAACGAGTCCCGCATCTTTTTTGCCATCATAGAGAGCTTCAAATGCAGCAAATTTGACCGGTTGTACTTTTGCAAGTGTTCTGGCTGATGTATCGCCGGTAAAGGCAACCATAACCGACGACACCAGCCCGAATATGGCAGCAATAAGTATGCTTCTTTTAGCCAGCCACTCTTCCCTAAGCTTTAACAGGAACCATGAACTTATACCTAAAACGAATAGTGATGCCAGCAGGAACCCCGAAGTTATTGTATGAAGGAACTTATCCACGGCAACCGGATTAAAAAGGACTTCCCAGAAGTTTACCATCTCATTACGCGCTGTATCGGGATTAAATACCATACCAACAGGGTTTTGCATCCAGGCATTGGCAACCAGGATCCATAAGGCAGAGAGATTGGCTCCTATTGCTACAAGCCATGTAGAGGCCAGGTGAAACTTCTTACTCACCTTGTTCCACCCGAAGAACATCACTGCAACGAATGTTGATTCAAGGAAAAAAGCCAGTATTCCTTCAATGGCCAGTGGTGCACCGAAGATATCACCCACGAACCATGAATAATTTGACCAGTTAGTACCAAACTCAAATTCGAGGATGAGTCCCGTAGCCACTCCAATAGCGAAGTTTATTCCAAAAAGAGTCATCCAGAACCGCGTCATTCTTTTCCAGTCTTCATTACCGGTACGCACATAAATGGTCTCCATAATTGCAATGATGAATGACAATCCAAGT
>CAZOZU010000072.1:0-8245 GCA_964584355.1 uncultured Rikenellaceae bacterium | reverse complement strand
TACTTCCTGGCATTTATCACAGCCATATACTCTCCCACCCAGTCTTGGAACAATTTTTTCAGGTATCGGGCCTCTGTTTTCAATTGTCAGGTTCGAAATACATTTTCTTGCATCAATGGTTCTGTTATTATTTATTGCACCTGTTGGACAGGCATCAATACATAATTTGCAATTACCACAGTAATCATTTCTAAATGGCTTATCATAATCCAATTCTATATTCAGGATAAGGATGCCAATGAAGAAATATGAACCGATCTCTTTATTGATCATTATTGAATGGCGGCCCTGCCATCCCAGGCCTGCTTCACTTATCCAGGATTTTTCATGAAGAAATCCTGTATCACAAAACACTTTCCCTTCTACCCAAGGCATTATCTCCTCTACAAATGCAAGTAGTTTTTGAAGTTTCGCAATAATAACATCATGATAATCAATCCCATAGGCATATCTTGAAAGGATCGGGACTCCTTTCTCTCTCTGTTTTATATCTGAATAATAGCTAATTCCCGTTACTACCAGTGATTTTGCACTGCTTAAAACGAGTTCCGGATTGAATCTTTTTTCCGGATCCTTTTCAAGATAACCCATCCTGTCGTTCATTCCTGCTTTAAGCCATGCTTTTAACATCGCTTCCTGATGCTTAAGTGCATGAGCCCTTGCTATCCCGCAGATATCAAATCCAAGTTCGTAAGCTTTCTCTTTTATGAGGTCAGATATCTTTCTGTTCTCAGTTTTTTTCACGGTTATTTTTAAAGAAATCCAAGTTCGAGTTTTGCCTCATCGCTTAACATGTTCCTATCCCAGGGAGGATTAAAGGTAAGTTTAATATCGCATTTTCTTACTCCCTCTGTCGAAGTTACTTTGCTACTGACTTCTTCAACAAGTTGATCTGCTATCGGACAATTGGGTGCAGTAAATGTCATAAGAATATGGGCAATATGATCATCATCAACTTCTAAATTATAAATCAAACCCAGATCATAAATGTTAACAGGTATTTCGGGGTCAAAAATAGTTTTGAGTGCCTCTACTATCCTGGTTTCTATTTCAAGCTGTTCAGAAGGATCCATGGTTTTATTTTTTTGCCTTGTATACCATTGCGTAGAGTTTCATCTGCTTTATCATTGCGATTAGTCCATTCGACCTGGTTGGTGAGAGGTTTTGCTCCAATCCTACCCTGTCGATGAAATAAAGATCGGCTGATATTATTTCATCAGGTGTGCGGTCTGATAATACTCTGACCAGGAGTGCAACAATACCTCGTGTGATAAGAGCATCACTGTCGGCAGTGAATTTGATCTTTTCACCGTTATATTCAGGATGTAACCACACTTTCGACTGGCAACCATCAATAAGGTAATCTTCCACCTTATGGCGGGGATTTATCTCCTCCAGTTCTTTACCATAATCTATAAGCAGATTGTATTTATCCATCCAGTCTTCAAAAACTGAAAACTCTTCAATGATAGTATCCTGGATTTCATTAATTGACATTATATCTATTTTGAAAACATCTTAACGACCTTTTCAATTCCCATACCAAGAGCATCTATTTCTTCCGTGGTATTATAGAAACACATTGATGCTCTTACGGTTCCGACAATGCCGAAACGATCCATAATGGGTTGGGCACAGTGTGTGCCTGTTCGTACGGCAATTCCCAGCTTGTCAAGGATCATTCCCGTATCGTACTGGTGTATATTATCCAGAAGGAATGAGATAACCGGTATTTTATTATCGGACTTTCCGTATACTTTAAGTTCTTTGATTGCTGAAAGTCTTTCCGTTGCATAGAGAAGAAGTTCATGTTCTCTCTTTTCAATATTTCTTAGGCCGAGCGATAGTAAATAATCAATTGCTGCTCCCAGGCCTATGGCACCGGCAAAGTTTGTTGTCCCTGCCTCAAATTTAAACGGAAGCTCATTATAGGTTGTCTTTTCAAAAGTCACATTTGCCACCATATCACCCCCACCCTGGTATGGAGGTAATTCGGAAAGCCATTTTTTCTTACCATAAAGTACACCTATTCCTGTTGGAGCATATATTTTATGTCCGGAGAAAACATAAAAATCACAATCCAGTTCTGTAACATTAATTACTCCATGCTGTATTCCCTGGGCACCATCAATCAGCACAGGTATATTATTTGAGTGAGCTGCCTTGATGATTTTTTTTACAGGAAGAATTGTCCCCAGTGCATTTGATACCTGTGTAATGGCAACAATTTTTGTTCTGGGCGACAGGAGTTTCAGGTATTCATCAAATAGTAACTCCCCGTCATTATTTACCGGTATCACACGAAGTATTGCACCTTTACGTTCACACAACATCTGCCAGGGCACAATATTGGCATGGTGTTCAAGGTGGCTGATAACTATCTCGTCACCGGTTTCTATATATCGTTCACCGAAAGAAAATGCAATACCGTTTATTGAGCCTGTTGTACCTGTTGTAAAAATAATTTCTTCTTTGTTTTCAGCATTTATGAAAGAGCGTACTTTTTCCCGTGCTTCTTCATATTTTTCGGATGCCTGGTCGCTCAATGCATGTACACCCCTGTGTATATTGCTGTTATAAGTTGTAAACACCTCATTTACAGCACTTATTACAGATATAGGTTTTTGTGTTGTGGCACTGTTGTCAAAATATATAAGCGGTTTGTCATATATCTTACTCCCAAGTATCGGGAAGTCGGCTCTTATTTCGGAGATTTTTTTCATTGTTTTACATATTGCCGCATTTAACATTACAGAGAGCACAGCGTGACAATTCTCCTTTAAGGCGTTGCATAACAAGGTTATCCATTCTTTCCTGCAAGGCCTTTACCTTGATATTACGTATCACTTCATGTGCAAATCCGAACATTAGCATAAGCAATGCATCACGTTTATTTATGCCCCTCGATTGTATATAGAACAGTGCATCCTCATTTAGGCTGCCCACTGTTGCCCCATGACTGCATTTAACATCATCAGCATATATTTCAAGCTGTGGTCTGGTGTCCATTTTTGCATCATCAGTTAAAAGGATGTTGTTGTTTCTCTGATAAGCCATGGTTTTCTGTGCATCCTTATGTACATAGATTCTTCCATTGAAGGCTCCTGTCGCCATTTCATCCAGTACACCTTTAAAAAGCTGATTACTTGAGCAATTCGGGAATACGTGATCAACACTGACATAATTATCCACATGCTGCCATTTATCTGCAAGAAATAATCCGAATGAATTACTATCAGCTCCTTCACCATTAAGATAATGATAAGTGTTGTTTCGGACAAGTCCTCCATGAAGGGTTATATTGTTTGAAGATACATGGCTGTTCTTTTCCTGATGAATAAAAGTATGAGTGATCTTGCATGCATCATTATGTTCATTCTGCACTCTCATTATATCGAAATTAGCATTTTCACCAACAAATACTTCAGTGACAGCATTTGTGAGAAATTTGTTTGGAGAGAGAGCATGATCGCAGATTATAAGAGTAAAATCGGCATCCTTTTCAACAACAATCAGATTGCGGTGCTGGCTGAACATATCTTCATCAGCCTGAACAAGGTTGACTACCTGTACAGGTTTTTTAAGAGTCGCCCCTTCCGGGACATAAATATAGATACCATCGGAGGCCATGGCCATATTCAGATGTACCAGTCCGTCATTATTCCCATTCAGATATTTCCCGTAATGTTTTCTGATAATTTTTTCAGATGATTTTGCTGCTTCTTTAAGACTCCCTATCTGTATACCACCCGGAAGCTCCTTTATGTTACCATTGTTCGTGGGATAAAATCCATTATAGAGAATGAGGCTATATACATCAAGATCAGTAACATCGCAACTAAACTCCCCTGCTTTGGCAAAATCAGACTCATCAGGAATATAATAGCTTTTATAGTCGCGATTAAACCAGGTATCCAGGTTTGTATATTTGTAGGCTTCATTTTTGCGTGTAGGTATTCCTGTTTTCACAAAACTGGCAATTGCATCCTTGCGAAATGAATTAATCAAGGGAGCAGAACTCTCTGATATCCTCTTTATGTTATTATTATAGAGGTTTAAATAACGGTCAGAGTTTTTATGAAGATCTTTCATAAGAGTTCATTTTTTTCGACACTCTGCTTTATCCAGTTATATCCTTTTGCCTCTAATTCAATGGCCAGCTCTTTTCCTGCTGTCTTAACTATACGGCCGTCATATAAGACATGCACAACATCGGGAACAATATAATCAAGAAGTCTCTGGTAATGAGTAATCACTATTGTAGCATTATCAGGTCGCTTGAGCTTGTTTACCCCATTGGCAACAATACGTAGAGCATCTATGTCAAGCCCTGAATCGGTTTCATCGAGAATTGCCAGTTTCGGTTCAAGCATTGACATCTGGAATATTTCGTTTTTCTTCTTTTCTCCACCTGAAAAACCCTCATTAACCGATCTGTTAGCCAGTTTGGAATCAATTTCAACCAGTTCTTTCTTTTCACGCATTATTTTCAGGAATTCTGATGCAGAAAGAGGCTCAAGACCTTTATGTTTTCTGTGTTCATTAACTGCCGTTTTCATGAAGTTGACCATACTCACACCAGGTATTTCTATCGGGTACTGAAATCCAAGAAAAATACCCTCTTTCGATCGATCCTCAGGTGCTATTTCCAGAAGGTTTTTCCCTTCATAAGTAACAGTTCCTTCTGTTACCTCGACAAACTCCCTCCCTGCAATAACTGCTGCAAGAGTACTTTTACCCGAACCGTTAGGCCCCATTATAGCATGTATCTCATCGGGCTTAACCTCGATACTTATACCTTTCAGTATTGTCTTACCCTCAACTGCAGCTTTTAAATCTTTAATAACCAGCATTATAATTTTTACTTTTTACTTTTATCCTTTTACTTTTGTCTTTTATCTTTTCTTATTACCCTACACTACCCTCCAGGCTTATCTGCAGAAGCTTCTGTGCTTCAACAGCAAACTCCATAGGAAGTTTATTTATTACCTCCCTTGCATATCCGTTAACAATAAGTCCGATAGCATCTTCGGTGGATATCCCTCTCTGGTTACAGTAAAATATCTGGTCCTCCCCTATTTTTGATGTTGTTGCTTCATGTTCAACTATGGCAGCCTGGTTATCAACCTCCAGGTAAGGAAATGTATGTGCACCGCATTTATCACCAAGTAGCAGCGAATCGCACTGCGAAAAATTCCTTGCACCGGCGGCATTTTTTAAAACTTTCACCAGACCCCGGTAACTGTTCTGTCCTTCACCTGCTGAAATACCCTTTGAAACAATTGTACTCTTAGTATTCCTTCCGATATGTATCATTTTAGACCCGGTATCCGCCTGCTGGTGATTGTTTGTAACGGCAACAGAATAAAACTCCCCGGTTGAATTGTCGCCCCGAAGAATACATGACGGATATTTCCATGTTATTGCGGATCCTGTCTCTACCTGTGTCCAGGATATTTTTGAATTTTCCCCCCTGCAGAGGCCTCTTTTTGTTACAAAATTGAATATCCCGCCTTTCCCCTCTTTGTTACCAGGATACCAGTTTTGTACTGTTGAGTACTTAACCTCTGCATTATTTTCTGCAATGATTTCAACAATGGCTGCATGAAGCTGGTTTTCATCGCGCATCGGGGCTGTACAGCCTTCAAGATAACTCACATAACTCTCCTCATCGGCCACCAGAAGCGTTCTTTCGAACTGGCCTGTATTGGCTGCGTTAATCCTGAAATATGTAGATAGCTCCATAGGACATTTCACTCCTTTTGGAATATAACAGAATGATCCGTCGCTGAATACGGCAGAGTTAAGAGCAGCAAAAAAATTATCAGTATAAGGGACCACAGTACCCATATATCTTTTTACTAGTTCGGGATACTCTTTAACGGCATCGCTGAATGAACAGAAAATAATACCCGACTCAGCCAGGGTCTCCCTGAAGGTTGTTTTTACTGATACAGAATCCATTACAGCATCAACAGCAATACCTGTAAGGTGTTTCTGTTCTTCAAGAGGAATACCAAGCTTATCGAAAGTCTTCTTTAGTTCAGGATCTATATCATCAAGGTTTTTCGGAGATGTTTTTTTCTTTGGTGCCGCATAATAGATAATATCCTGGTAATCAATTGGTGGTATTTTCAGGTTTGCCCACTGCGGCATCTTCATGGTCTGCCAGTGACGGAAGGCCTTCAAGCGGAATTCAAGAAGCCACTCTGGCTCATTTTTCTTTCCTGAAATGGTACGGATAATATCCTCATTGAGACCTCTGGTAATCTGTTCCATTTCAATATCGGTATAAAAACCGTATTTATATTCACCCGAGGTTACATCATTTATTATCTTATCCTGGTCTTTTACCATTTTAAAAACAGTCTGGCTCTTAATAATAAACTAATTACAATCCGAAATGTTTGATGTTAATTAAATTCAATCGAAATAAGCATGCAAAATTATTAAAATATTAAGATTATCTGATCATCTGCATTTAAATTTATCCTGAAGAGGATTGTGATAAAAACATTTCCATGATCATGCTTATATTCTTAAAATATTTTAATTTGGGGCCCTGATAAGAGATAAATCTACTTATCGGTTATATTTCTTTTTATGTACAACCTGACCCGTAACTCTCTAATAAAGGACGGCAGAAAATTATTGCTGCTCCTGTTATTACTGTTAATGCCGGTTTATTTATTTGCATCAGGCGGGGAGGATATTTCTTTGGGACCAGTACAAGTTGAATTCATTTTTTTTGGCCTTATACTGCTGGGGATTGCTCTTTTCCACAAGTATACCTTTAGGGTTGCAGTAACTGGTCTTACAGTACTGCTTGTTTTTAAGCTTATTTTCGATCCTGGTTTTCATTTGTGGGAGCATCTTTTTGGCACAACACCTTTTGGCGAGCAGCTGATGAACAAAGAGATGAGAGATGGGGAATGGGGTATCCTGTTTAATCTCCTTGGATTATTACTGGGATTTGCAGTGTTGTCAAAGATCTTCGAGGAGTCAAGGATCCCGGATCTTCTTCCAAGATACCTGCCAAATGACTGGAAGGGTCCTTTTATTCTGCTTGTATTTATTTTTATTTTTTCATCCTTCCTCGACAATATTGCTGCTGCATTGATAGGAGGAACAATTGCCCTTGTGGTATTCAGGAATAAAGTACATATAGGTTACATTGCAGCCATGGTGGCTGCCAGCAATGCCGGAGGCAGTGGAAGTGTGGTTGGTGATACCACAACAACAATGATGTGGATCGACGGCGTCGCTGCAATTAATGTTCTTCATGCTTACATAGCAGCAGTCGTTGCGATGTTGTTTTTTGCCTGGATTGGTTCTCACCAGCAGGACAAATATTACAGGATCCAGCCAGATGCCCCGGCAGATATTAAAATTGACTGGCTTAAACTTGTTCATGTTGTCCTAATTCTTGCCGGGGCAATAATTTCGAATATATTGTACGACATGCCTGCACTGGGGGTCTGGATAGCAATCGTACTGGGTGTTATTCTCAGACCTGTTCCATGGCATGAAGTATCGGGAGCATTAAAAGGAACCATATTCCTGCTGTCGCTTGTAATGTGTGCTTCGATGATGCCCGTTGAGGAGCTTCCGAGTGCATCATGGTTCACAGCCCTGGCACTTGGATTCCTTTCTGCTGTGTTTGACAATATACCTCTTACAAAATTGTGTCTGGAACAGGGACATTATGACTGGGGAATACTGGCATATAGCGTTGGTTTCGGGGGATCGATGGTATGGTTCGGTTCATCGGCCGGTGTAGCAATAACAAACAAATTTCCTGAAGCACGAAATGTTGTTCTCTGGGTTAAAAAGGGATGGCATGTGGCAATAGCATATATTCTTGGGTTTTTTGCACTGTATCTTATTTGGGGATGGAATCCCGCTGATAATAAGGAGCATAAAATTATCAATTGCCCTGTTCCCGGTTGTCCTAAGGCAAAACAATCAGACTCTTCACCCGGGAAAGGGATTATTGAATATAATGAATTATTAAATTAATAACTCTTTAGGGATTTTTGATTATTTTTGGCGAATAAAAACGGGAAAATCCCTATCTCGATGATTACCAATAAATTATTCTTCAGACATAAATTTTTTAAAAGGATTCTTTTATTTATTATTCTAATTCTGTCACCTGCTCTCACTTTTGCCTCATCAGTTGAAACACCATCTATTGGCCCTGTAAGGATAGAATTCATAATCTTCGGTTTAATTCTTCTTTGTG
>CAZOZU010000071.1:0-8249 GCA_964584355.1 uncultured Rikenellaceae bacterium | reverse complement strand
AATAATGTATACTTAGAATTGCCAGAATAATCAGGTAAAGTATTGGGAACTTCATATATCTTAACCTTGGTTTGCCTTGCAGGTAAGAGAATAGTGATAACATTAATAAAAATGTGCCCGGAGCCAGAAACCTGAAATAGAGTGGCTCTATATTTGAAACCCATCTTGATCCAATAATTGCCGCAAGGTACAAAACTCCTGTCAATAAGAAATATTTCCACAAACCCGGGAACTTTGTTTCACTATATTTTTTCTTACGTGCTATATACAGATATATTCCCAATATTAAAATTAGCCCCAGAATAACCAGCCATGGCATTCTGAACCTTATGAACATAATTTCCTCCTTTAATGATGACAATAATTGCTTTAGCAGCTCCAGGTTTGATTCTTCTGGTAAAGCTCTCGGCATACCTGTTATATAACCCGTTGATATTTTATTTTTAAAAAGATACAAGCCTGCAAATACCACTTGTAAAAAGGCAACAGAAAAAAGCTTTAGTGATAAAAGCCATCGACGATTAAATAGGTTTATAAGTGCAATCAAACCAATTATTCCGACAGATATTAACCCAATATATCTCATCAGAAACAAAGCTATTCCGGAAAAGAAGAGCCCGGTCAGCCAAAGGATTCTCCCTCCGGTTTCAACACATTTATAAAGAGTAATTGAAATACATAGAAGGAAAAGGATGAAAGGTGCCTCAGACCAGGTGAATGAAAAGATTAAAATGATAGCATGCATAAAAAAAATTAATCCTGCCCAATGTGCATTCCTCCTGAAAATATATCTGAAAAGTAGCAGGATACATCCAATTATTAAAAGGTTTACAGCTTTTGACGCCCATACAATTCCCAAACCGGTAAGTTTTGATACAATATAGATCAAAACGGGATATCCTACGGGCCAGATGGCAAAAAATGATTTTCCATCAGGGTACATGTAATTTGTTATACTAAAGCCTTTATTTAGCAGGAGGTTTTTTGAGAGTCTTAAATAATATGTTGAATCAGGACTCAGGTATCCGTTAGGATCAAAAAATGAATTAAGCAGTATGATAGTACTGAAGCTCAGAAACAATACTAGCAACTTATAGTTAAAATATTGTTTCTCAGAGGTAGAATGGAACAACATATGGTTCAAATCAACTGAAAACCAAAGTTATAATATTTCTTTGAATAATTAAAAACCACATGAAAGTGTGGCTTTTTTGTCTTGCAGTCTTGCAGTCCTGCCTGTCCCCTGAATCCTGATTTATTGGAAGAAGGAGAAGTGGAGCAACAAAAAACACAACACTTTTACAGGATATAAGGTTATATATTATACCTTTGGGAGGTAATCTTATATAATTGTGAAGAATAAAATTTTGTTATTTCTTTTAGGTGGTTTACTTCTTTCCGCAACTGCCGGAGCACAAATTCACCTTCTGCGTAATTATGAACTGGGCAGGTCAATCGCAAGTAAATCAGGCAGATTGATGGTAATGGACTTCTGGGCATCATGGTGCCGCCCCTGTAAAGATATGGATGTGGAACTATGGCAGAACCCTGAAACACAAAAGTTTGCAACATATTTTGTTGGAGTAAGAATTAATGTTGAAACCGAAAAAAGCCTGGTAAAAAAATTCCAAGCTAATTCACTTCCGAAAGTAATAATCGCTACAGTAAATGGTGATATTATATGGGAACAGGAGGGTTATGATGAAGCCAATACTTTTCTGCGGATATTTGAAGCACTGCCCTCAAATGTTGATGAGCTGAATAAACATTTGCTGGTACTTGCCACAAACAAAAATGATCTACAGTCCAATTATTCTGCAGGACTTGAATTTCAGCGCCTGGGCAAAAATAATAATAACAGTCAACTGAAAAATGCATTTCTGAAAAATAGTGATATCTACCTGCAGAGAGCCATAATATTAAGTACCGACTCATTGCTTACGGAGCAAATAGAACTGAATTCGATCACGAATAAAGAACTTCTTAATCAACTCAATAATTGAAGTTAAATGATGATGTTCTAAGAACATCGGGCTATTACAGAAAAAATGAAAAAATCAAAAATTACAAGACGTAAATTCATTGGTACAGCATCAGCTGCTGTAGTGGGTTCCGCAACATTTGGATTAAACCTGGCTTATGGTTGTAAATCAAAAGAAACGCTAAAAAAAGAGGTGGTAAGTATTGCCCGCATCAGGGATGGAAATATTCCCGACGCTGTGGAGGAAGCAATTGATTTACTGGGCGGAATTGAAGCAGTTACAACCGGTAAAAACAAAATTATGCTAAAACCGAACCTCGTAGCTGATAGTCCGGTGTTTACAACAAAACCCGTTGTTGTAAAAACCCTCGCACAAATAATGCAAAGAGCCGGAAAAGAGGTGATGATCGGTGAAGGTTCTGCTGCTGCATCTTCGTTTAATGTCGTGAATAATGAGATCTTCAGGACCAAAAAAAGAGAGATACTTGACGGTATGCAACAACATGTCTTTGATGTTCTGGGTTACAGCGAAATAGCTGAATCACTGAATATACCTTTAATTAATCTGCATTCCGGAGAAATCGTTGAAGTATTCCTTGAAAACGGATTTGCAGCAAAATCGGTGAAGATCCATAAATCACTTACAGAGATCGATTTGTTATGTTCGGTACCGATGATGAAAACCCATACCCTGGCTACTGTTACTCTTGCAATGAAAAACCTGATAGGTCTTTACCCGGGTACAGAATATTATGCTGTCCGCTCCTGGCTCCATGACAGGGCAGCTGAAGCAGGTTCTCCTGGTGTGGCATATGAAGTTATTGATATGAACAATGCTGTCAGAACAGGTCTGTCTGTTATTGATGCATCATCTGCAATGGAAGGTAATGGCCCAAGCGATGGCACTCTGGTTGAAATGGGATTAATTATAGCCGGCACATGCCCGCTTGCTACTGACATGGTTGGATCAGCTTTGATGGGATTTGGAAAAAATGAAATACCAGCAATTGTACTGGCACATGAATCAGGCATGTCGCCCTTAGTCCTGGACGAAATTGAAATACGCGGCTTAAGAATTGATGAGTGTAAACGCCGGTTTAAAAGGCCCGACATATCGAAATGGACAGATATAAATCAATTCTGGGGAGTAAATGAATTGTGATAAGCTGATTCTACTAAATTTTTTTGTATTTATAACTAACCTGACACAAACAAAAAAACTAATCCAAGTTCTTAATTCATCATACATAAATTAATTCTTTCTGTGCCTTTGACAGAATAATGAACAGCGGCAGATTAAACATTCCGTCAATATTATTTGTCTTGTATTCATAACTTTCATGACATTTTTATATCTTTATTAGTTTGCTGAACCCTGAACTTTATTACAATCAAATAGAAAACAGTTTATTAAACCAGGTTATATGAAAATAAGATTTCCCATAGCGATGATTGGTTTATTCATACTGGTTTGTTCAGGTGTAATAGAGGCACAGAAACTAACAGAAGCAGAAAAAATTCAAAGAGAAATAGACCTTTTAAATACACTGGAATTAGCAAGAAATATAGATGATGTTAATTACTCGGATGGATATGACAGGACTTTACTAATGCATTCAGCAGCAAGCGGTTATACAACAGCATGCAGAATATTGCTCAGAAGAGGCGCAGATCCCAATATGCAGGCAATTGATGGTCTGACTGCCGCCATGTATGCTTCCTATAACGGTCATACCAGGATAGTTAAACTATTACTGAAAAAAGGTATTAATCCGAACTTGCAGGAGATTGACGGATTTACTGCCCTGATGATGGCATCCCAGAACGGGCACATAGAAATTATAAAAATGTTACTCAAGAATGGAGCAAATATAAATCTTCAGGCTTTTGATGGATATACATCCCTGATGCTGGCATCCCAGAACGGATATACAGAGGTTGTTAAATTACTGCTCGATAGTGGGGCAAAAGTGGATATTCAGGATTTAAATAATAAGACAACCGCCCTGATTCAGGCCTCCCTGGCCGGGTATACTGATATAGCAAAGTTATTGCTTGAAAAAGGAGCAAATACTGATTTACAGGATAAAGGAGGAACAACTGCGCTGATGACGGCCTCTCTGTACGGACAAACGGAATGTGTAAAGTTGTTGCTGAACAATGGCGCTGATATCAGTTTAAAGTGTGCTGATGGATCAAATGCTCTGTTTTTAGCTTCCCTGAACGGGCATACTGAAATAGTAAAACTATTGCTGGAAGAAGGGGCAAAACCTGATACGCAGGAGACTGATGGCACAAATGCCCTTCTTATAAATGCTAAAGATGAAATTGCTGAAGCTATAAAGATGCGGCTATACAATGCCTTAAAGCCGGATTCACTCTATACAGAACAGTTGACCGCCATGATCAGGAGTTCGAAAAACGGACAGATGGAAGCTGTTGAAGTATCCAAACCCAAAGAACCAAAATCCATTTTACCAGAGAATTACAATAAGACTACTGCCTTTATACGTGCTTCCTGTAGTGGTCAAATAGCAATAGTAAAGGTGATGCTTAAAAAAGAAGCAAGTTTCGATCTGGAGAAAACTGCCAGGTACACCGACCTGATGGCGGCGTCATTGAACGGACATACAGAAATTGTAAAGCTGCTATTGGAAAAAGGGGCAAACCCCGATCTGAAGGACAATGAAAGCAAGACTGCACTTGACCATGCAGGAAATCCTGATATCAAAAACCTCCTTAATAAAGAAAAATAGTAAATTCTGAAATGGTGGCTGGTAAGGGTGTTGCAAGCAACGTACCTGACCCGCTTCTACTCTTCTCTTCTTCTCATCTTCGCCCCTTCTCCCTTTCACTTAATTTTATTTGCCTCGTATTCATTACTTTCCTAACTTTATCACACTGAACTACTAATATGGCCAGTCTCATCCCAGTATATGAATATGACATCTTCATCAGCTACCGTCAAAAGGACAACAAAGGTGATATGTGGGTCAGTGAGTTCGTCGAAGCTCTCAAAACAGAACTTGAATCAACTTTCAAGGAAGAAATAAGTGTATACTTTGATATCAACCCTCATGATGGGCTTCTTGAAACACACGATGTGGATGAATCCCTGAAAGATAAACTGAAATGCCTGATCTTTGTCCCGATTATCTCCCGGACCTATTGCGACCCTAAGTCCTTTGCCTGGGAACATGAATTCAAAGCATTTGTTGCGCAAGCTTCTAAAGATCAGTTTGGGCTAAAGGTGAAACTGCCCAATGGCAATGTTGCAAGCAGGGTGCTTCCGATCCGTATTCATAATCTGGATATTGCTGATATTAAACAATGTGAAATTATTCTTGGAGGTGTACTAAGAGGTATTGAGTTCATCTATAAAGAACCTGGAGTGAACAAGCCGCTTACATCTGATGATGATGTGAAGATAAATCTGAATAATACCAAATATGGGATCCAGATAAACAAGACTGCGAATGCAATAAAGGAGATTATTTCGGGATTGAATAAAGAATCAGTGGACTCCGGAGCTGAAACAGAAGAAATTACTACAACTATTGAAAAACCGGTACCTCAGGAGAAATCGATTATTGTCCTGCCATTTGAGAACATAAGTCCCGATCCCGATCAGGAATACTTCAGCGATGGTTTGACGGAGGAGATTATCACTGATCTGTCTCACATCCGTGACCTTCTTGTGATATCAAGAAGTTCGGGTATGACTTTCAAGGGGACAAAGAAGAAAATCGGAGAGATTGTTGGTGATGTCAACGTACGGTATGTACTTGAAGAAAGCGTACGCAAAGCAGGGAACAACCTTCGCATAACGGCACAGTTAATTGATGCTATGACAGATACTCACCTTTGGGCTGAGAAATATGGTGGAACGTTGGATGATGTATTCGATATTCAGGAAAAAGTATCGCAATCCATTGTTGATGCGCTTCGAATAAAGATAAGCCCGGAAGTAAAGGAAAAAATACATGAAAGACCTATAGATAATGTGTTTGCCTGTGATTGTTATAAAAGGGCTTATCCGGAAATTTTCTCTTTTATAAAAGAAAGCCCTTGAGATTGATCCGGAGTTGGCTGAAGCTCACATTGTTTATGCTAATATCCTTATGATCTTCCAGGGTAAAATTCGTGAAGCTATCAGTCATTTCAATCGAACTCTTTTAAATAAACCAGACCATCCTGAAGCATTAATGTGGCTTTGGTGGTGGTATCTTTTTCTGGGAAAACCTGATACTGCCATTTCAATACGAGAGAAATTGATTAAAATCGATCCTGTCAATCCTATATATAATTCTAGAGGCATGGATCATTTTATGATAGGCCAGTTCAATTTGGTTCTTGATCCATTATTTGAGTTATACAGATTATTTCCTGAAGGAAGTATGTGGCAGTTGTGGAAAACCCTGGCTCTAATGTATAATGACCGTTCATCTGAGGCTTGTGATTTTTTGAAAGAAACCGTTAAGGAGCCGGGACAGGATGCAATAGCAAGTTTACTAATATTTTTAAAGTACGCTCTAATAGGTGAAAAAGAAAAACTCTCATCATTATTGACGCCCGATTTCGTAAAAGCTATGCAAACTGATTGTCAGTATTCATGGCATATGGCTGCTTTCTATTCTTATCTGGGAGATAAAGAGAAATCTCTTGATTGGCTTGAAAATTCCGTTGATCGTGGTTTTATCAATCATCCCTTTCTTAATCAATATGATCCATTACTCGAAAATATCCGTAGCGAAGAGCGCTTCAAAAATTTAATGGAACGGGTAAAATACGAATGGGAGAATTTCAAAGTATAAAATCATTTTAATTTAAGAAAACAATGCAAAACAATACAAGACCAAACTGTACTGATAAATGTAATAGAAGGTCATTTATCACTAAAAGTATATGTGCCTCACTTGGAGTCACTTTAAGCTCTAACCTGGTATTAGCAATGTCATCTCATTCATTATATGGTAAGAAACAAGACAAAGAAATATTTAGAGAATTGGATGAACTGGTAGACAAGTATTTTCCAATATTCGGGACTTGCTCTCAAACCAGTTTTTATGCCCTGAATAAAACATTCGACTTAAAGGCTGAAGAATTTGTGAAATCCCTTGTATCAATGCCTGGAGTAGCATTAAGAGGAGAGACCTGCGGAGCAGTATCAGGTATTCTGCTGGCAATTGCCATGATATATGAGGAAGATATGTTTGATAATGAAAGGAAAAGATTATCTCGTGAACCATCTACCAGATTTTGCTCACAGTTTGAGGAGAAATACAGCTCAACCCGGTGCCGTGATGTTATTGAAAAGGTGACCGGTAAGAAGTATCCTGTGAATGAACCGGAAGATTATAACATGCTTGCACCGGAAGGTGTATATGACTATTGTCCGGTAATTGTAAAGGAAGCAGTACATATTGCGGCTGAAATAATGTTAGAAAAATCTATGTAAATATTTTAATTCGTTATTATTAATAATTGGATGTGTATTGAATAATGGCTATTGCTATTTTGAACCTAATAGATTTTATTTGACTTGTATATCATCCTCTCAGGATCTTTCTCAAACAACGGCCACGAGAAAAACACCACTCCTCGTGAGGGTGACTGTAAAGCGGCATTAACGCAATCTTTGAAATCCTCAACTGTAAAAGGATCATCAATATAATATGGATATACCTGGATACTGGATAATATCTTTCCCGGAGCTTTTTTATCCATCTCCGCCACAACTGATGCTATCCAACCGGCATCACGTCTGAGCATCTGTGAATAACACATGGGGGATATATAATCGGTCAGGGGCGCAATCTTTTCCAGATCCTGTGCAGCCACCCTGATATTTGCATCTCCAAAATCCTCATCCCTCCATGGTACAGCATGAACATTGATTTTTATTCCGGGTTTGATGCGGCGTACTTCATCTGTAAGCTCCTTTACCATTGATGTTATGAGTTCACAGCGGTATTCATTCCAGTCATCTGAATGAAGATTCACTAAATAATCTGCTTTTTGTGTAACTGTTACACAGGTATCAGGCATGCTAATCTCTTTCAGCTTACAGAAGCTTCCCACACAGCTGTCACAAAAGCATGCTGCGTCAATACTCTCTGCCGTCCGTTCGGGATAGATCATCTCCCAGAAGACAAACTGGCGGATGAAATCGATACTCAGGCCATCCGGTTCAAGAGTTCTGACCAGATCAGCGGCTTCATCAACTTTCAGCTTACGATAGGCAACACGTGACGGACAGACAAACTCC
>CAZOZU010000070.1:0-8256 GCA_964584355.1 uncultured Rikenellaceae bacterium | reverse complement strand
TTGTATAAATCAGATGATGCAGTAACACCCGGCAATCCTATATTGCGAATCCATACCTCACTATAGAATTTCGAATTGCCGGTAATTCTCTTATCTAATTTAAATGTAAGGCGATTCTCATTCCATGCCCAGTCGTTATCATTCCCGAACAGGAACCTTTCATCTGAAGTGAGTTCTCCGGATATATTCAATCTGTTTTCATTTGTGTCCTGTGCTTTGACTATACCTGAAGCTACAAATAATATAATCATCAAGACATTTGTTCGTATCATGTCCAATAATTTTTATTGTTTTAATTTTCTGACCGTAAAATCATCATCCGTCAGACCCGTATCATAACTTATATCCGACATTTGCATCTTCGTTATGCGATTGGTTTTGAGGTTGGTCATCTCAACTTCGGAAGAGTTCCAGTATTTGCCGACCTTCTTGAATGTATATAAGGCTGTTTTGATCTTATTATTACCCCTGTCATAAAATTCCATCGACTCCGGGTAATATTCAGTTTTATTGATATTTACAATTATTTTTGAATAATCAGATGCCTTCTTTGGAGTCAGCCTGAGTACATGTGTATTGTTTTCCGTATTTACCAGTTCAGGAGTATATTTTTCGGAATAGGATTTTGATTCCATATCATCATAGGAAAAATCTGTACCTGCAAAATTCTGGTTTTTCGCACTAGATGCAATTCGTCTTTCCCTTCCATATGCAGGTAAATACAAATACATGATATCATCAGGCAGGGAAAGAACTGCAATTCCAGCTTGTGATGCGGGTGATGTAAAGCGGAACATTCGCATATCAGACCCTTTTTGCTGTAAAGTTGCTTCCCGTATCTCTTGTTTACCGCTTTTATTAATCATTACCACTTTCATTTTCCCTGTCATATCTTTTGGAGAAAACATTACCTCATCCATCTTCTTCAGAATAGTACTTGCATCCTGTGAAAAGGCAGATAAAATGCCTGCCGTCAATACTATTTGTATTATTAGCGCTCTTCGAATTATTGTTTTCATAATAATATATTTTGATTTTATTTAGACTTTCATCATGCGTTTTCTTTTTGCCAATATCAATAAAACAGGTAACAGTGTTAGTGCTCCTATACTTGAACCGAACATGCTTATCGCAATCAATAAACCAAAATGTTGAAATGGGACCATCTGGCAGAATATAAGAACCAGAAAACCTGCTGCAACAGAAGATGCGTTTATAATCACTGCTTTTCCGCTGACCATCATTGTATTTTCCAGAGCCTTTTCCGCATCCCCGTTTTCTTTCAGATGCTTGTTAAAACCTGAGATCACGTGTATTGAATAATCAATACCTATACCGAGGGCGATACTACCCACAAGAACCGTAGCTATATCAAGCGGGATGCCGGTGATCCCCATAAAACCAAGTAATATAAGTATGGTTGCTATTATTGGAATGGTTGCAAATACTCCTTTTAAAAAAGACTTCATTATAATCCCCACTATTATCAGAACCAGTATAATAGCAATTATCAGGCTGCTGTACTGGCTCTTTATCAGGCTACTGTTAAGCTTATAATACATTGACGGTATTCCTGTGAACTTTATCTGGCAATTCATATCTGAATTTTCATCGATATACTGATTCATCTTCATGGTAAAGGCTTCTATTTCTTCTGTTTCAATAGAGGCAAATTTCGACTGAATTATCCCGGTGTCCAGTTCATCTGAAACCAACTGTGACATGATGTCCTGGCCATCCAGAAGAAACCACAGCTGTTCGATCTTTGCCCTTTCATCGGGAATACTTATCCCTTCGCCCATGGCATCGTTCATTTGTTCTACGAGATCAGCAACCGATTGGGCAATAGAAATATTCGGATCTTCTTTCATGAATTTTTCTGTCCTTATCATCATTTTCAGAACCTCGGGCGATTGTATATCCCCTTCAAAGACTACATAAACCGGTAAGGAACCTCCAAGTTTTTCCTGCATTAAGTTCTCGGTTACTCTTGTGGGATTATCCTTCTTGAAATAAGATGTAATATCTACGCTGGTTTTTATCAGAAAAATGCCTCCTATACTGATTAAAATCAAAATGCTCCATATTATAGCCGTATAACGTGGGTGTTTGATAATGAATCTTAGCAGTGGCTTAAGTACCAGATGGCCGAGTAGGTTTTTCTTTTCACTGATCTCCTGTTCCGGTTTTTTACCATCCTTTGAAAAAATTGAAATAAGTGCCGGGACAAAGAAAATTGACAAGAGCAATGCAAAAAATGTCCCTGTTGCCGTAAAAATACCGAACACCCGTATCATCTGAAGATATGATCCGAAAATGAATGAAATAAAACCGACAATTGTAGTTACCGAGGCAAGCAGAACAGGAATAATTGTATAGGTTAAAGCCTCGAGTAAAGCCTGTTTTCTGTTAATTGATTTGTTAAATTCATAACTGTTTACAACATGTATCGTATAAGCGGAGCCGACAGCTAATAATACAACCGGCATGTAGCTTGATGAAATTGTAAGTTCATATCCTGAGAATGCCATCAGTCCGAGTGTCCAGATAATACTTACCCCTGCAGTAATTATTGGCAGTATTACTCCACGCAGGGTTTTAAAACTTATTAAAAGAAACAGGGCAATAATTATGAATGCAAATGGTAATAGCCAGAAAATATCAGACAGGATAAGATCGGTAACATCATTAAGGAAAAAAGGTAAGCCGCCATAATATAGTGTTTCCGGCAGATTCATACCTTCGATCTTTTCCTTGATCTCATTTGCTGTTGCCTGCTTATCTGCATCATGAAGTAAATTAAACATTATTACAGTAGCCGTAGCATCTTTTGATACTATAACCCCCCTGTACATTTCTTTGGAAAGAACATAGTCTTTAAGAGTATCAAGATCACATTGTTCAGTGGGCAGATTATATTCATCTACCAGTTTCCCGATTTCAATACCCCATTCAGAGCTTTTAATGTCGAGGATATCCGTGAGGCTTGTAACTATTGAAACCCCACCCGTAAATCTCAGACTGTCTGTAACTTGCTTTATATGTCCGATTACTTCTTTATTGAATACATCGTCAGTCTCCAGTACGATCATCCCTATTTCATTTCCCCCGAAACTGGTTCCTATGTTTTTATATAACCGGGCAGTAGGATCGTTATCGTTTAACGAGTTTATTACGTCGGAATTAATCGAAATATTCCTGGTCTGATAACCGAAAAAAATGGTTAATC
This sequence comes from uncultured Rikenellaceae bacterium, assembly GCA_964584355.1. Taxonomy (GTDB): domain Bacteria; phylum Bacteroidota; class Bacteroidia; order Bacteroidales; family VadinHA17; genus LD21. Next base: position 5,027 of record CAZOZU010000070.1, on the reverse strand, counting down.
CTGTTACTATTACAATGATCAACCATCTTAATTTTAAAATTTTCTGTGCAATTCTATCCATATTCTACTTATTGACCAATATTGTTTTATAGTCAATACAAAGAAAAATAATATTATTTGACCAATCAAGTTTTTTGGTCATTTTTATAGAATTAAGAATTTTTCCCGGATCTTAAGCTGTTCAGCACCATTGTTGCCAGCTCGTCTATTGTATTTTCAAATTCTGAAAATCTGTTTTGCAGGTATAATGGCAATTCCATGCTGTTCAGGAGCATCAGCGTGATATTGACATTGGTTTCAATATTTTTTATATCGAGATAACCTTCTTTTTTGCCTTTTTTCATAATCCTGGTCAGCTGGGTGCGTTCAAACTCTGTAAAATCATCCCTTACATCCTTTACAAAATTATATTTCTCAAAAAAATCTGCTTTGAGTGTTTCATGATAATTAACAGCTGTGCTCAGTAGTTTTAAACGGGCCAGGATATATTTTTTCAGGATTGTTAAAGAATCTTCAATACTGCCTGTTATTCTGCTCAATTCCGTCTTTACATGATCCAATTCCTGTTTAAGCACTTCGTTAAATAGTTCTTCCTTACTTTTAAAATAATAATAAATTACCCCCTTGGCTTTATGAATATGCCTGGCAATTTCATCCATTGTTGCTTTATGAAAGCCATATTTTGAGAAATGCAATGTGGCGGACTTTACAATCTGATCTTTTACATCAACACCCTGCATGATAATTGACTTTTATCATTTAAAAGTCAAAATTAGTAATAAACCATTACATTATAAGATTTTTCCTGATTTTTTACAATCCGAATACCCATGCAGCCATTGAGAAATAGATCCAAACGCCCGTAATATCCGCTATTGAGGTTATAAGAGGAGCACTTGCCGTGGCCGGGTCGATATTTAGTTTTGTAAAAATAAATGGTATGGTCAGCCCTATCAGGCTACCTGCCATTACAGTAAGGATCATCGTTATTGCTACAATAATGATTAACTCGGGAGACCTGAAACTGGCTATCAGGGAGACCCCGACAGCCATTGTTATACCAAGCAGGAAAGACACCAGGAACTCCTTTCCGACAAGCCTGATCCAATCCTTTACTTCCACATCGCCAACAGCTAACGAGCGTATCATCAAGGTTGCAGACTGGGAGCCTGCGTTACCTCCGCTGCCGATAAGAAGCGGTAAAAAAAACATAAGTGATACCATGGATTGTATTATATTTTCGAAACCGGCAATAGCTAAACCTGAAAAAATATTCATAAACACAAGAACAGTCAACCAGAGAATCCTTTTCTGATACATGAAAGTAGCCCTGGCTTTAAGAGGATTTATGATGGCATTCTGGAAGGAACCAAATTTATGGAAGTCTTCCGTGGTCTCCTCCTCTTCAACATCCATTATATCATCAAAGGTCACGATACCCAGCAGTATTCCATAAGAATCGGTTACAGGCAAAGCAACCCTGTCATGGTCCTTGAAAACCCGTATAGCTGATTCCTGGTCATCATATGCATTAAGGGATATATAGCGGTAATCCAATATTTCTTTAATATCCTTTTCTGGATCTGCAAGTATTATTTCCCGTATCTTGATATCATCAATTAACCTCCAGTTGTTATCAACAATATAGACTACATTGAGTGTTTCAGAATCTTTACCGAATTTTCTGATATGATCTAGCGTCTGACCGACTGTAAAGTCAGACTTTACTGCAACAAATTCGGGTGTCATGAGCCTTCCGATACTCTCTTCAGGATAACCAAGCAGCTTGATTGTTATCTTCCTTTCCTCCGGTGAAAGCAGCTGGATAAGACGTTGTGAAACCTGGCCGGGTAATTCTTCAAAAAAAGCTGTTCTGTCGTCAGGATCCAGATCATTTAGCAGAGCTGATAATCTACTTGAATTTCTCGCCAGGCCGTCAATGATCTGCTCCTGCTTCTCATAAGAGAGGGATTGAAATGCATACTTTGCCTGATTATTAGATAATAAGCGGAAGATCACTATATCTTCTCCCTCGGATAATTCTTCGATTAATTCAGCGATGTTTAGGTCTTCCAGCTCCGACAGCTCATTCCGTAAGGTTTTCCATTCTTTCTTTTCAATAAGTTCCCGGAATCCAGCTATTGTTTCGATCATAACTATATCTCCTTACAATTTTAACTGTAAGGAGACCCGGAGATCTTCCTTACAGAACTTTAATAATTTATTCTACAATGATAAGGGTCCTCGTCCATCGTAATCTGTCAATAAGTCTGCAAAATTAGTTTTTTTATTTGCCTGACAAACAAGTCTGCCTGATTAATTTCGATCAACATGTTTGTTGATCCATTTATATATAAAACCAGGCTTCCTTAATAAATTGTATGAGTATTGTAATTACTAATTTGTATTTTGTAAGAATAATATATGTAATTAAAAATATCTTTGCAAGCTGAAAATATTAAATTTCAAGCAGATGAGAAAGGGAATTGTATGGTATACAATAAATAAAGCATTATAGTTCTTTATTCTGATAAATTTCACACTTGTTTCTTTTTCGCAGGAAAATGACAGTATCGGGATTCCCGGCCATTTTGGCGGGTCTGTTGCTGTTACCAATAATGGTATTTCAATAATACTTAATTTAACCCTCGGGAAACCTGCTGTTGTTTTCGATATGTCGGTTGGAAAAAAGAAACTCAGTTTCGAACCCCAGTTCAGGTTTGCCCTTGAAGGGAAACCATGGTCTATTCTTTTCTGGTGACGGTATAAACTAGTGGAATCTGATAAGTTCAAAATCAATATTGGAGCTCATCCTGCGCTTTCATTCAGGAACAATTCTTATTTAATTAATGGTATTGAGGAAGAAATAATGATAGTACACAGATACGTGGCTACTGAGATTGCACCAAATTACTCACTTACTAAAAATATAAGTATTGGCCTTTATTACCTGAACGGACATGGTCTCGATAAAGATGCAATAAAGTATTCCCATTTTGTTTCACTGAGATCGGGTTTTTCAAATATCAAACTTACAGACCAGTTTTATTTGAGGTTTAATCCACAGGTTTATTATTTAAATATTGAAAAAAATGATGGATATTACTTTTCAGCATCAATGTCCCTGGCTAAGAAAAATTTCCCTGTTTCTGTTTCTGCCATGATCAATAATCCTATTCATTCCAATATTCCTGCAGGCAATGAATTCCTCTGGAACGTAAGTCTGGCCTACACATCCAATAAGGAATATATTGAAAAATAGATAATATAACTATCATTTATCCTACATATGTGGTTTCCTGTGCTTGAAAATCAATAAAATAAAAATACGTAAACTTGGTAGTAGCGGACTTGAAGTATCAGCACTTGGTCTTGGTTGTATGGGAATTACATTCTCCTTCCCTCCTTTCCCGGAAAAGAAGGATATGATTGTCCTGATCCGGAAAGCTGTGGAACTTGGAATTACTTTCTTCGATACTGCTGAAGTGTACGGACCGTACAATAATGAGGAGCTCGTTGGAGAAGCACTGGACCCTTTCAAGGGTGAAGTTGTGATTGCCACCTAATTCGGATTCAGTCTTAATCCTGACGGAAGTCCCGGTTTTACAGGTCTTAACAGCCGTCCTGAACATATCAGGGAAGGAAAAGTAAGACACTTCGGACTTTCGGAAGCAGGTGTCCATACAATACGTCGTGTACATGCTGTCCAGCCGGTTACTGCGCTGCAGAGCGAATATTCACTCTGGTGGCGGGACCCTGAGAAAGATATCCTCCCCCTCCTTGATGAACTGAGAATCGGTTTTGTACTCTTCAGTCCGCTTGGGAAAGGATTCCTCACAGGTAAGATTAGTGAAAAAACACCTTTCGAAAGTACCGATTCCGGGAACACGCAAGGTGGAGCGTCTCGAAGAAAATATCGGGGCAGTTGAAGTCGTACTCACAGCCACTGATCTGAACGGGATAAATAAGGCTGTCTCCAAAATACATATACAGGGTAATCGTTATCCCGACATTGCAGCCCGCCTGGTTGGCAGATAATTGTATTCGTGATAATCCATTGTTTTTTCTTTTTAAAGAGTGATCTGCAATATATTATGAACCTTCCATGATAGTTCTGTGCATCTTAAAATTGAAAGGAGCCACATAAATGAAACATATCAGGATTTATATTATTAATGTATTCTTTTATCTTTTTTTCTTGGTTATTTTTTATACTCCCCTCTCCGCACAGGATTACTTTAGGTCTATTAATGTAAAATTCTCAACAGAACAAATTAAATTAGATGGCGTCCTGGACGAAGCAGCCTGGAAAACAGCCGAAAGCTCTCCTGAATTCTGGCAGTATTTTCCTTCTGATTCGGTTATGGCAGAACACCAGACCAGCTTCAGGTTACTGTATAATGATCACACCCTTTATGCAGGCATACGTGGTGAAAAGGCTGAAGGCGACTATGTTATCTCCAGCCTGCGCCGCGATTTCAGAGGGACAGTCAGCGACAATGTTGTTTTGATGTTCGACCCCTTCAGTGATGGAACAAATGCTTTCGTGTTTGGCGTTACTCCCTATGGCGTACAAAGGGACGTATTTGTCCCGGATGGCGAAAGCAACTATAATACATGGGATGTAAAATGGCAGGTGGAAACCAGTACGTTTGATGATCATTTCATTATGGAGATGGACTTCTGCAGTATGACTTCGAAACAGACAACTTCGGAAAAAGTCTTAAATACGACGGCGATGCAAAGGTTGCTATCGGTAATGCAATGAATCTTGATATAACCGTTAATCCCGATTTTTCCAATGTCGAGGTAGATGATATTTTTACAAATCTTACCCGCTTTGAAGTATTTCTCCCTGAAAAGAGGCAGTTCTTTATCGATAACAGCGATCTGTTCGGTAATTTTGGCAGCAGCCGCGATGCTTCTCCTTTCTTCTCACGAAGAATAGGACTTGTAAGAGATACAAGCGGTAATTTGATTGAGAACAGAATAATCGGTGGATTAAGACTAAGCGGTAAACTAAACCA
>CAZOZU010000069.1:0-8362 GCA_964584355.1 uncultured Rikenellaceae bacterium | reverse complement strand
GTAAGAGTTTTTAAATCATCCCTGAGAATAAAACTCATAGCATATGATTTCTTGTCCCGGCCAAGACTATCGCTTTCATATACATCAAAAAGATCGACATCCCTGAGAATATTTTTCTCGGTTCTGAAGGCTATCTCTTTTAATTGTTCGAAGGTAATTCTTTTATCAATAAGGAGGGCAAGATCTCTCCTTACCCAGGGGTACTTAGGCAATCCGGTGAAAGAGACCTTATGGCCAACAATCATTTTTAAAAGGGTATCCCAGTCAATATGTGCATAATATACATCCTGGTCAATATCGAATTTTGCCAGATATTCCTTTGACACAGAACCGATTTCTGCTATTGTTGTTTTATTGGATAACCATGTGATTGATTCATGGAAGTATCTCTTTTCACTTTTTCCTGAAGATAGATGGTCAGGATATATACCAAGTCGTGAGAGGATCATTTCCACATACAACTTGATATGAAAAAAATCGGTTGGTTCTGGTTTTTTGTTCCATCGCTCCGGGTCGGTATTACCTGACATGAAGAGATCGAGCGATTTTTTCTCTTCAAAATCAGTAACTTCCGGAACAGACTTATTCCCTTTCCTGAGGAAATAGCAATATCCGAATTCATAAAACCGGAGATCATTGTTTTGACGGTTGATGTTCCTGCCTATTGATGCCAGACCGCCATAAAGCAACGATTGTCTCATTGCATTAAGGTCGGAGCTGAGTGGATTAGCAAGCATGACAAGCTGTTTGCTGTCGAAATCTTCTGTATCATAAAATGAAGCAGGATTGAGAGAATTACACATTATTTCTGAAAAGCCGTTTGCAGTGAGCATGTCGGAGATGATATTGACAATTTTTTCCCTGTCGGGTTTTTCAGAATAATAGAGCGTTGAATTAACATGATTACTTATCTCAACATTATTGTAACCGTATATTCTGAGTATCTCTTCAATAACATCAGCTTCATACTTAACATCGACCCTGTATGGTGGTATCTCCAGTGTCATCATATCTCCGTCTTCATTAAGGATAATGATATCAAGAAGCTGGAGTGTCTTTTTAATTGTCTTATGATCAATTTGTTTGCCTATAAGTGTGTCGATGTTTTTAAAGCTTACATTGACTTTTTCCCTTTTGATTCTCTCAGGATAAACATCGACTATGTCGGAAGATATTTCTCCGCCGGCCAATTCCTTCATTAGCAGTAATGCTCTTTTCAATGCCCATGCTGTAATTTCAGGATTGGCTCCTCTCTCAAACCTGAATGAAGCGTCAGTATTAAGACCATGCCTTCTCGCAGTTTTTCGAATGGAGACAGCATTGAAATAGGCACTTTCAAGAAATATGTTTTTTGTTGAATCAGTTACTCCCGACCTTATTCCTCCAAATACTCCTGCAATACACATCCCCTCGCTGGCATTGCAGATCATCAGATCCTTTGATGAAAGGGTTCTTTTCTCTTCATCAAGAGTTATGAAACTTGTTTTGTCGGGCAGGTTCTTAATAATTACCTTTTTCCCTTCAATCTTATCTGCGTCAAATGCATGAAGAGGTTGTCCTATCTCGTGCTGTACAAAATTTGTGATATCCACTACATTATTGATCGGATTGAGACCGATAGCCCTGAGCTTATTCTTCAGCCACTCGGGTGATTCACTGATTTTCACACCACTTATTGTTGCTCCTGTATACCTGGGGCAATCTCTACTGTTTTCTATAATTATCTCGTAGGGATTGTCATTGTTATCGGGTTTAAATGAATCAACAGATGGTAACCGGGTATGTACCTTTTTCCCTTCAATGACATTCAGATATGCTGCAAGGTCTCTTGCAACACCAAAGTGGGAACCTCCGTCGATCCTGTTTGGAGTGAGGCCTATATCAAAAATAAAATCACTGGTAATATTATAATACTCTGCGACCGGTGTTCCTGGTACGGTATCTTTATCGAGAACCATTATACCTTCATGTGATGTGCCCAGGCTAATTTCATCTTCTGCACATATCATTCCTTCTGAGACCTCTCCCCTGATCTTTGTATTTTTTATTTCAAAGGCTTCATCGCCTTTATAGATTAATGTGCCAGCTGTAGCAACCGGTACCTTCTGACCCGGAGCAATGTTAGGAGCACCGCAGACAATGTTTAAAGGTTTGTCTTTTCCGGCATCAACAGTAGCTATTGTGAGCTTATCAGCACCAGGATGTTTTTTGCAGGCAAGGACTTCTCCAACTACAACACCTTTCAAACCCCCTTTTACAGATTTCCATTCCTCCATTGCCTCAATCTCCAGACCTAATCCGGTCAGAATCACAGACAACTTCCGTGGTTCAATATCGATGTCAAGGTAATCCTTGAGCCAGTTATAAGAGATTCTCATTATTCTGATAGGGTATATTATAGTACGCAAAAATAAGAAATTGATTTGATTGTGGAACCCCTACGGGGTTCAAATTGAATAAGTATATTATATGTAGAGATATTATTATTGATGAAACGTCTCCGACGTTTATCAATTTGCTTATCATCTGCTAATGAATAATCAGCGGAGCGGTTCCAACAAATCCATATTTAGATAGTTATGGCATAAAACAGCAGAGCGGTTCCATCATTCGCAATATTAAGTTCATAATATCTTAATAAAGAACCGAACAACCAGGTTCTACAGAAATGGTAATTATCTATCTTTGTAAACAAACATTTTCTTATGGTCATTAATAAAGACGACAGACTTATTCTTTTAACAAACGATGATGGTCTCTATGCAGCAGGTTTGAGGGCTCTCCTGGAAATTATGGAAGAGTTCGGGAAAGTGGTTATGATCTCTACTATGGAGAGCCAATCGGGTATGTCACAGGCTCTTACTGTTAAGACCCCTCTGCGTGTAAAACTTCTTGATGAAAATGAAAAACACAGGATCTATGCATGCAACGGCACTCCGACAGACAGCATTAAAATAGCTATAAATCAATTACTTGACAGGGCTCCCGATTTTGTTGTTGCAGGTATTAATCATGGCGCAAATGCATCGGTTAGCGTACTCTATTCCGGTACCATGGCAGCTGCAATTGAAGGATGTCTTTATGGTATCAGCTCAGTAGGTTTTTCGCTGAATAATTTCTCGCCAACAGCTGATTTCACTGCCTGTAAAACATTTATCAGGCTAATTATGGAAAAGCTGGCTGCAGAGCCTTTACCTCAGGGAATTTGCCTGAATGTTAATATACCCGCTGCAGAAGAAAAAGATATAAAAGGTATTAAGATTTGCAGACAGTCGAAAGGTAACTGGAAGGAAGAATTTGAAAAGAGAAAAGATCCCATGGGCAAAACATATTACTGGCTTACAGGCTTTTTTCAGAATCATGAACCCGATGCTGAAGATACCGATGAATGGGCACTTAAAAATAACTACGTATCTGTTGTACCTGTTTGTGTCGATTTAACTGCTCACTGGTATATTGATAAGCTAAAAGAGAGATTCTGAGAATGACCCTGCCGGGAAAATATGATAAATTATTGACAGGGATAATATCAGGTCTCATATTACCTTTTATCACAGCATTCATTATTTTCATGTTTGCAAAAGGTAATCCCGGCCTCAGTGACTGGCTTGAAAGAATTGTAAAGGCAGATATAATTACCCATATTATTTCTCTGAGCGTATTCCCGAATGTGCTGATATTCCTTTTATTCAACCATTATGATATGCTACGTGCATCAAGAGGTGTACTGGGTATTACTATAGTATGGGCTGTTATTGTTTTCGCAGTAAAGATACTAATATGAGATATTTTATCATTGCGGGAGAACAATCGGGCGATCTTCATGGCTCAAACCTTATTAGGGAGTTAATTGAAATCGACAGGCAAGCTGAAATATTTTGCTGGGGGGGCGACCTTATGGAGTCAGCCGGTGCAACACTCCTAATGCATTATAGCAAGACAGCCTTCATGGGTTTTATGGTTGTACTGAGAAATCTGAGGACTATTTCACGTAACCTGTCACTCTGTAAACAACATATTGCTGAGTTCACTCCTGATGCAGTTATCCTTATTGACTACCCCGGATTTAATTTGCGGATAGCCGAATACGCAAGAGAATCAGGGTATAAGGTCTTCTATTATATCTCTCCCAAGTTCTGGGCATGGAATGAAAAAAGAGTGGGAAAAGTAAGAAAATTTGTCGACAGGATGTATATCATTTTCCCGTTTGAAGTTGAATTTTACAGGAAGCATGGAATAGTGGTTGAATACCGTGGAAATCCACTTGTTGATGAAACGGAGAGAAAAATATCGACAATGCCATCAAAGAAAATACTTCGTAAAACACTTGAACTTGATGACAGGCCTGTTATAGGATTCCTGGCTGGGAGCCGGCGGCATGAAGTGGAATCTATATTACCACAGATGGCAAAAATAGTACGTTATTATCCGCAATATCAGTTTGTTATAGCAGGAGTTAAAAATCTGCCGGAAGAACTCTACCTGAAAATAATAAAAAAGGAACCTGTAAAGCTGCTGAAAGATAAAACCGGCGAAATACTCCATATTTCAGATGCTGCACTTGTAGCCTCAGGAACAGCAACACTCGAAGCTGCACTTTTCGATGTACCCCAGGTAGTTTGTTACAAGGGCGATTTTCTATCTATGATAATCGCATGGATGCTGATAAAGGTGAAGTACATTTCACTTGTCAATCTTATAATGGAATCGAGACTAATCAGGGAACTGGTGGGATATTCTTTGAATAAAAATGAGCTTCTTAATGCATTCAAAGAGATTATTCCCGGAGGTGAAAAAAGAGAACATATACTCGATGGTTATAAGCAATTGAGGAAGAAACTTGGTCCATCAGGGGCATCAAAAAGAGTGGCAGAAGATATGGTGAAGGAGGTTGAAAGGTTTAAGTGACCGCAAGACTGCAAGACCACAAGACTGCAAGACAATAAAACAATGCCAAGAAACCTTATCATATACCTCATAGTAATAGTATGTAACCACATCCCCCTATCAGCACAGGATAATGTCAGGATAAGACTTTTTACTGATACTAACTCAACTAATGCCCTCTTCTCAGTTATTGATGGTAACTATGATCTCGATCTTTTTAGTGGCGATCCTGTTAAATTAAAACCTGGCGATATTATTTTCATTTCAGTATATCAGGACCGGCTTGTGGTAAAACAGCGTAACAATCCTGCGATTTTATGTGATTCTCTTTTTATTAATGGAAAAACAGGCAATGATATGTTTTCACTTCGTATTGACGGTATCCGGCGTTATTATACAGGTGACCTGAGTTGTTATCACGATATGGAAACATCTCTTTTTATAAATACCTGTGAAATAGAATCATATATTGCAGGGGTTGTGAATGCAGAGGGCGGACCGGGAAAACACATTGAGTATTTTAAAACGCAGGCGGTGATTGTCAGAACTTATATGTACAAATATTATAATAAGCATGTCCTCGACAGGTATAATTTGTGCGATGGGACTCACTGCCAGGTTTTTAAAGGGATATCTGATGATACTCTTATAATCCGGGCAGCGGAGGAAACCCGGGACAGGGTGATCCTGAATACTGACAGTACATTGATAATTGCAGCTTTTCACAGTAACTGTGGAGGAGAAACAGTGTCGGCAGAAGACGTATGGCTTACTTCTGTCCCTTATCTTAAAAAGATTACAGATCCCTTTTGTACAACTTCAAGAAATGCCAGATGGCAGAAGAGTATAAGTCTGGAAGAATGGACAGGTTACCTGCAAAGAATGGGATATGATAAAGATAAAGATAAAGAAGACCTCGCATTATTGAATTTTTCACAGATCACCAGGCTGAAAGAATATAAAACCGAAAACTTCTCACTGCCGCTGAAGCAGATCAGAACAGACCTGAACCTGAGATCAACATTCTTCTCTCTATCTGTTCAGGGCGATTCCGTACTTCTTAATGGCAGAGGTTATGGGCATGGTGTAGGTCTTTGCCAGGAGGGTGCCATGGTGATGGCACAAAAGGGATTTGATTACAGGCAGATAATCAATTTTTATTATACCGGGGTATGGATAACTGATATTAAAAATGTACCTCCCAACCTCACGCTAACGCGGGACTGACCCCCCCAATCCCGCTAGGGCGGGACTATAAATCCATAAGTAATTGAATTACAACACAATTTGGGTTTCAATCCCCTTGTAATGTCATTTGGTATTACCTTTAGGGGGCAGGACATCAGTCGGCCAGCTGATGTCCGGGGTTATTTATATTTAAGGAGCAGGCTATGGTTAGCATACCCGGGGGTATTATCTTGCTAACAATATATTTCTTATTTTTGCCAATTAACCTTAGTTATGTTTGCGATCTTCAGGAAAGAGATAAGCGGATTCTTCAGCAACCTTACAGGTTATATTGTCATTATTGTCTTTCTTCTCGTAAACTCTCTATTCATGTGGGTATTCCCGGGTGAATGGAATATTCTCGACAGCGGCTATGCCGGTCTTGATACACTCTTTTTTCTTTCACCATGGGTTTTTCTCTTTCTCGTACCGGCAGTTACGATGAGAATGATAGCTGAAGAAAAACGTATCGGTACTATTGAACTACTTTATATAAAACCTGTAACTGAAAGAGCAATAATTTGGGGAAAATACCTGGCATCGGTAGTTCTGGTACTTCTTGCTCTTCTTCCATGTCTGATATTCTATGTTTCGGTTTATGTCCTCGGAGAGACACCAGGAAATCTCGACCAGGGAGGCACATGGGGTGCTCTTATAGGGCTCTTCTTTCTTGCTGCCATCTATGCTGCAGTCGGGATATTTGCTTCGTCATTAACTGATAATCAGGTGATTGCATTTATCGTCGCTGTGCTTATCTGTTTTGTATTGCTGATGGGATTCGATTCTATTGCATATCTGCCCGGACTTAAAAAAATTGATGAATTTGTTATCAATCTGGGCATCAATGAACACTATAAATCAATGAGCAGGGGTGTGATCGATATCAGGGATGCTGTTTATTTCATTGCTGTTGCCTCTATTTTCAACGAGGTAACAAGAATGGTTCTGGTATCACGTAAATGGAAGAAAAAGAATTAAATGGCAGAGAAAAACGATAACGGGAATCTAAGACTGAAGACCTGGCTGCAATTTATAATTTCGGTTGCCGGAATAATACTTGTTGCATCATTATTATCACTGATCAGGGTGCGTATCGATCTTACCGAGGATAAAAGATATACGCTTGCACCACCCACTCTCAGAATACTGGAGGGTATAGAGAAGGATATATACATTGAGGTTTTTCTGGATGGTGAAATGCCTATACCACTGAAACGTCTCAGGAGATCGGTTAAGGAGATACTTGATGAGTTCAGAATTGCTTCCCGGAGAAAGATACGCTATGCATTTTTAAATCCAGCTTCAGCAAAGGATGAAGACCAGAGAGATGCAATATTCATGTCACTGATTGATAAAGGTCTTAATCCGTTGGATGTCCGTTCGGGTGATGAGGAGGGGGGGGAGACCCGGAAGCTGATATTTCCGGGCATGATAATTAACTATAATGCTATTGAAGTACCTGTTAACTTCCTGAAAAACAACCAGTCGGTCTCATATGAGCAAAATATTCTGCATTCCATGGAAGGCCTTGAATATGAGATGATCCAGACTATAGCAACAGTGAGTTCAGATACCATTTATAAAATTGCTTTCATTGAGGGACAGGGTGAACTGGAAGAGGTTGAAGTAGCAGATATTACCATTAACCTGGCAAAATTTTTTACAGTTGACAGAGGTTCTATAGGAGGAAACCCAGGCATTCTTGACGAATATGCAGCTGTCATTGTTGCCAACCCGGAAAAGGAATTTAGCGAATCCGACAAGCTGGTACTCGACCAGTATATAATGAATGGGGGCAAAGTGCTCTGGCTGCTTGAAGAGGTAGCAGTAAACTCCGATTCACTGGGCTTTGGTGAAACCGTTGGACTATACAATCCTCTGAATATTGAAGATCAGCTATTCAGATATGGCGCCAGGGTAAATCCCGAGATAGTACAGGACCTGGATTGTATCGTAATCAGGTTATCAGTGACAACAGGCACTGAACAAAAACAGATTGTCCCGGCACATTGGGTCTATTTCCCCAGATTGAATACAAATCCTGAACATCCGATAACACGTAACCTTAACAATGTCAAAGGTGAATTTGTTAACACAATAGATACTGTAGGCCTGGACCCTGCAATCAAAAAAACGATCCTTCTTTCAACATCTGAATATACGAGGACTCTTACACCTCCTCTAATGATAAGACTTAAAGAAGCAGAGGAGCTGCCTGATGAGACTATGTTTAATAAATCAAACCTTG
>CAZOZU010000068.1:0-8379 GCA_964584355.1 uncultured Rikenellaceae bacterium | reverse complement strand
CTTCGGTTTAATTCTTCTTTGTGTGGCATTATTTCACAAGCAGACCTTTGGGGTGGCTGTCACAGGATTAACGGTACTCCTTATTTATAAATTTATTTTTGACCCGGGATTTCACCTGTGGGAGCATATTTTCGGTGAGAGATCTTTTGTTGAACAATTAACAGATATAGAACTGCGCGAGGGTGAATGGGGCATCTTACTAAATCTTCTTGGTCTTCTTCTCGGATTTGCTGTTCTTGCAAAGATCTTTGAGGATTCCCGTATTCCCGATATTCTTCCCAAATATCTTCCGAATGACTGGAAAGGACCCTATCTGCTGCTGATATTTGTATTTATAATGTCAGCATTCCTCGATAATATTGCAGCAGCACTCATAGGAGGAACAATTGCCCTGGTTGTATTTAAAAATAATGTTCATATTGGTTACCTGGCAGCAATCGTAGCTTCAAGCAACGCAGGAGGTGCGGGAAGCGTTCTGGGAGATACCACAACTACTATGATGTGGATCGATGGTGTTTCTGCTTTTAGTGTCCTCCATGCATTTATTGGCGCTGTCTTTGCTTTTCTCTTTTTTGCATGGTTCGGATCACACCAGCAGGATAAATATTTCAGGATACAGAAAGATTCCGGGAAGGGATTAAAGATAGACTGGAAAAGGATCTATGTCGTTATTCTGATACTTATAGGTGCAATATTATCAAATATCCTTTACGATATGCCGGCGCTGGGTGTATGGATTGCATTAGTTATTGGTATGCTAATAATAAAAGTGCCATGGAAGGAAGTTCCCAAAGCCCTCAAGGGGACAATTTTTCTTCTCTGTCTTGTTATGTGCGCCTCGATGATGCCGGTAGAACAGCTTCCTGATGCTTCATGGTTTACTGCCTTTTCATTGGGAATATTATCAGCTGTTTTTGATAATATCCCCCTCACAAAATTATGTCTCGACCAGGGATATTACGACTGGGGTATGTTAGCCTATACAGTTGGATTCGGTGGTTCTATAGTATGGTTTGGCTCATCAGCCGGTGTGGCAATCACCAATAAGTTCCCCGAAGGACGTGATGTTATTCTCTGGTTCAGAAAAGGATGGCATATTGCAATCGCATATGTGATTGGTTTTTTTGCTTTGTTTTTCATAATGGGCTGGGAACCTGCCGATAATAAGGAACATAAAATTGATGATCGTTCTGTTCCCGAAAACCATGTGCAGGTTAAATAAATAGATTACCTGCCTTCTGATAAATTTGTCATATAATATATCCAACAACTCAACATCCTTATAAATTCAGAAACATAGGCTATCTCTTCTTATATGTAAGGTTTGCAGATGTTTATCGAATATTTTGAATAATTAGTCAAAAATTAATGGTCCAATTAAGAAATATTTATTAATTTTTGATTTTTATTCCATCAATTTCTACCATGATGAAAAACTTTAAGTTCATATTCTCATTCCTTGTTTTAATTATCTTCAATTACTCAGTTTCAGCCCAGGTACCTGATGGTTTTAATTATATGTCTGTTGCCCGCGATGGTAATGGAGACATATTAAAAGAAAAGGATCTTGGGGTCAGAATAGCCATCCTGGAAGAAGACCTTACAGTCGTCTGGGAGGAAGAACATTTGGTTACAACAAACAATGACGGATTATTTCAGCTTATTGTAGGTGATCCCTCAGCCACACCCGTTGGCACCGGATATGTTGATGATTTTTCTGATATCGACTGGACTCTTCAATCTTATAAAATAAAAACAAGTATCAGTCTCGAAACAGGGGTATGGCTTGAAATGGGTACTGCTCAACTTTTATCGGTACCTTACTCAATGGTTTCAAATTATTCATATGAAAATGCAGGCAACCCTTTTACAATGAATGGAGATACCATCATTATGATGCATAGTGTTGATGTAATCGGTAATTATCCTAAAGAGATAGAGGCGGCTCTTTTTGAAGTAAAACGGCAGGATGGACAGACTATGTTTGCAGTTTACAACCAGGGAGTAAGGATAAATATACCTCTTGATTATACTGGAATAAAGGGAGTAAAGGGAGGATTCTCAATCGGAGGTTTCAGCGGCACAAAAGATGATCCGTTAGTCCATGACCTTTTTACATTAAACAAAGACAGCGCCAGGATATTTATGGATCAGACACCTAATCTTTCAAAAGGAGCAAAAGGCGGATTTGCAATCGGAGGTTTTGGTTACACAAAACAGGATGAAATACAGGATTACCTTTTTATAGGATCCGACAGTGCCAGGATATATGTTAAGGATGAACTGGGTACAAAAGGTGTAAAAGGAGGTTTTGCAATCGGTGGATTCGGAGCCGAGAAAGGGTCATCTACAAACTTCATGGATATCACTTCGGAGAATTATTTTATTGGTCATGAAACCGGGACAAAAGTTCTTGAAGATGCTTTATATAATTCGGTTCTGGGATATAAGGCAGCTAGAAATCTCACTTCAGGCAAGTATAATACTGTTATTGGATACCTCGCTGACAGTTCACTTACAAGCGGCAGCAATAATATAATAATTGGGGCATCAGCAGGCCGTAAACTTACTACAGGTAAACATAACACCTTAATAGGTAATAGTGCTGGGTTTAATCATACTTCACAGGAGTATAATGTAATGATAGGAACTACAGCTGGTTATAATGTAACAGGTTCTTTCAATACTTTCATGGGAATAAATGCAGGTTATAAAATTCAATCAGGAACTAATAATACCTTTCTGGGAACCAATGCAGGTGCAATGCTTGAAGAGGGAAATGGGAATACCATCATAGGAATCGATGCAGGAAGAAGCGGAGTATGGGACCCAACAACATACCATACAGGCTATATCACTTCCGATAACACAATTATAGGTAACAGGGCAGGATATAATCTCAATGTTGGAAATGGCAATATTTTCATTGGGTATGAAGCAGGATTTAACGAAACAGGTATTGTTGGCTCCGGTACCAGTGACAAACTTTATATCGACAATTCAAGTTCTGACCCGCCTTTAATCTATGGCGATTTTTCAGTTAATCAACTGGGTATCAATACAAAAACACTTGGCAATACATTGAATGTGGGTGGTGATGCCTATGTATCAGGGAATCTTTCAGCAGGATCTATAACTGCTCCCGTTACTGGTGATGTTACCGGTGATCTGACAGGAAATGTATCCGGGGATGTAACAGGAAATGTCACTGGTGATGTAACAGGAAACCTCACCGGAAATGTTAACGGAGTGGAAACAGGGAAAATATACCTGACTGTGACTGACCTTGTTCAATCTACAGCAGCAGGTACTTTTCAATTGATCTGGCATATTGATGAGCCCGGCACACTGGAAATAAGAAACTTTAATTCAGACTATCCATGCGATTACTGGTTTAAGAAGACAAAGGGGGAGGAACCTTTGGAAGATTCTGGTACAGTTGAACCGGGAGGAAATATTGCATATATAATCACACATATAAATGAGTTTGACGGAACCGGTTTTGAGATCCATTTCGGACAGGCACACAGTGACGCAGGCTTCTGTTCTGTATGGGTCCAATATTTCAAAGGTATTCTGGCTGGTCACTATATTAAGTATTGATCCCCTTATTTTCAGCTCCTTCAGAGCCGTTCATCATTAGTTCATGGAATATCCCCGGTTGTCACCGGGGGTGACAATGCCCTCTCTATTAATAATTATCGTTAAATTTTATTTATTGCTTTCGCCATACTCCCTGAATAAAGACTGAAATATTTCTTTTACAGAAAATATTTTAGTTGCCTTGAATGCATTTGAACCTGCAAAGGCGTATCCATTATTAAAATTACCCTTAAGTGCATTGATAAGTGCAATTATTATACAATAGGGGCTTTTGCTTATATCACAGGTTTTGATACACTTGAAGGGACATTTTATGGGTTGTTTTTTCCCCTCCTTCACCATGGTTAAGAATTTACTGAGTATCGCCCTGCCCGGCATCCCGACAGGACTTTTTATTATCTCAATATCCTTCTCTTCAGCATCTATATATGACTGTTTAAAGCCCGGTGAAGCATCACATTCTTCAGTTGTTACAAACCTGGTCCCCATCTGTACTCCCTCTGCACCAAGCTCAAGAATATTACGAATATCTTCTCCTGTATAGATACCGCCTGCGGCAATGAGAGGAATTCTCTGGTTGTATTTTTCTTCAAATGTTTTAAGCTCAGTGACAATTCCCGGGACAAGTTTCTCAAGTGAATAATCCTGATCGTTGATCTGTTCTTCCTTAAAGCCCAGATGTCCTCCAGCTTTTGGGCCTTCAACAATAACTGCGTCAGGTAAATAGTCATAATTGGTCTTCCACTTCTCACATATAATCTTTGCAGCTCTTGCCGAAGAAACAATAGGCACAAGCTTCGTTTTACTCTCTTTCTTTAAAAATGAGGGTAGATCCAGAGGAAGACCTGCTCCTGCAATTATTAAGTCAACTTTTTCAGAAATCGAAGTCTTAACCATGTCTGCAAAATTTGACATGGCAACCATTATGTTTACACCTATCACTCCAAGTGTTTTTTCCCTGGCTTTCCTTATCTCTTCTTTAAGCCCCAGGACACTGGCTTCAAGAAAATTTCCCGAAAAATGCTTGTACAGCAGACCCAATCCTGCAGAAGAAATTACACCAATTCCTCCCTCATTTGCAACTGCTGCTGCCAGTCCCGAAAGTGAAATCCCTACTCCCATACCACCCTGTATGACAGGAACAGCTATCGCAAGATTCCCTATTTTTAATCCCTTCATTTTCAATATATTTATTATCCAGGCAAAGGTAGTCTAATATGGAGAATAAAAAAAAGAAGAGAGATATTTAACTTATTTTATAGATAATCTGTTATCTATTGGTTCTGAAATTGACTTTCCATTCATGAATAAAAATCTTAACTTTAAATTGTTTTGGCAATTAATTTTAACATGAAAAAATTATTCATCACATATTCGGTCAGATACCCGAAAAATATAACTGTGATCCTGGAATAAATAATTACTAATGAACATAATAGGCAACATTATCTGGTTGATTTTTGGGGGTATTGTAATAGCTATCGAGTATTTTATCGGAAGTATTGCTCTTATGGTAACCATTGTCGGTATTCCTTTCGGTATTCAGACACTTAAAATGGGAGCTCTTGCAATATGGCCGTTCGGCCGTGATACACGTGTTGATATACGTGCATCAGGATGTCTCTATATCTTAATGAATGTGCTGTGGCTTATCTGCGGGGGTTTATGGATCGCTCTCACCCATGCAGTATTTGGATTATTACTATGTCTGACTATTATCGGTATTCCATTTGGCATGCAGCATTTTAAACTTACTGCTATTGCCCTGAATCCTTTTGGAAGGGATATTGTATATATAAGTTGAAGGGGGTTGAAGATGTTGTATTAGTCGGATTTTTTTGGACCTCTTATGATTCCTCTCTCCGAATTTCTGATGAAGCTTAAGATATAATCCTTGTCATGTGAGGGTTTGAATTCTTTTTCGATGTATTCCAGGGCCTGTGAATTATTCATTCCCTTCTGGTAAATTACTCTGTAGATATTGTGTATCTCATCAATTCTTTCTTTTTCAAATCCCCTTCTTGTAAGTCCTACAATATTAAGTCCCATAAATGCCAACGGATCCCTGTCGGCCTTAATGAAAGGAGGAACATCGATCCGCACTTTTGCTCCACCCCCTATAAATACGTGGGCACCAATACGTACAAACTGGTGAACAAGAGTTCCTGCGCTCAGTATTGCCCATTCCCCTACTTTTACTTCGCCTGCCAGTCCTGCAGCATTTGCCAGTAAACTATTATTCTCCAGAAGGCAGTCATGGCCAACATGCGAGTAAGCCATAAGGAGACAGTTCGCACCAATGACCGTTTTTCCAATGGCAGCTGTTCCACGGTTTACAGTTACTCCCTCCCGCAGAATAGTGTTGTCACCAATTTCTACAGTTGTCTCTTCACCTCTGAACTTCATATCCTGAGGTATTGCCGACACTACAGCAGTTGGAAATATCCTGCAATTCCTGCCAATTCTCGCCCCATCCAGTATTACCGAATTTGGTCCTATCCATGTTCCATCACCTATAATAGCATTACCCGCTATATAAGTGAATGGTTCTATTTTTACATTTTCACCGATTTTGGCATCAGGATGAATAAAGGCTGATTCTGAGATCATTAATATGTTATTTATTTTTGATTACCTGTGCTACCATCTCTCCCTCAACAACAAGAGTGTTGCCGACAAAAGCCTGACCATACATCGCTACTATTCCACGGCGTATAGGCTCAATAAGTTCCATTTTCAGTATTACCGTATCACCCGGAACAACCTTTTGCTTGAATTTAAGTTTGTCGATTTTAAGAAAATATGTAGAATATTTTTCGGGTTTATCAACACTACTCAATACCAGTAATCCACCCGACTGAGCCAAAGCTTCAACAAGGAGCACTCCTGGCATAACCGGTTCGTCAGGGAAATGACCTACGAAGAAAGGTTCATTAAAAGTTACATTCTTAATACCTACAACTGTATTTTCATCGAGAGATATTATTTTATCGACCATTAAAAATGGGGCTCTATGTGGAAGGCGTCTTTTAATCTCTTCTATATCATATACCGGGGGTACAGCAGGATCATATACAGGGATGTTCAATTTTGAGAGGGTTTTTTTCATCTCCTGCCTCATTATTTTTGCCAGTCTTGTATTGGCATAATGACCTGGTCGTGTAGCAACTACTTTCCCTTTGATAGGATGACCCACAAGAGCAAGATCGCCCATTATATCAAGAAGTTTATGCCTTGCAGGTTCATTGGGATGATGCAACTCGGTATTGTTGAGAATTCCTGCAGTGTGTTTGTTTATCCCGGGCCTGTTAAAAAGCTTCGCAATACGGTTAATTTCAGATTGTTCCACCTCCTTTTCAAGGATGACTACAGCATTGTCGAGATCTCCTCCTTTAATAAGACCCATATTATGCAGGGGTTCCAGTTCATGGAAAAAGACAAATGTGCGACTATCGGCTATTTCCTTTTCAAAATCATTCATTGAATCCAGTATAGCATATTGGTTGCCGAGGATCTTGCTGTTGTAATCAATAAGAACATTTATGCTCAAATGATCGTCGGGATAAACTATCAGATCAATGCCATGCTCCTCATCAGAATAGGTTATTTTTTGTTTGACCTCAAAGTAGTTTCTTTCCTCTTTCTGATTAACTATTCCGGCTTCATTTATAGCTTCAACAAATTTACTTGCACCGCCACCCATTATCGGAGCTTCTGGACCATTAAGTTCAATCAGTGCATTATCAATCTGCATCCCATATAATGCTGCAAGAACATGTTCAATTGTTGCAACCGATGCATTATTCTGAACCAGTGTTGTACCTCTTGATGTATCTGTAACATAGTCAGCAATAGCATCAATCAGAGGTTGCCCCGGAAGATCCAGCCTGCAGAATTTATATCCGTGATTAGCTGGTGCCGGTTTAAATGTTAATGTCACATTGATACCTGAATGTAATCCTTTACCATTAAGACTTATTTCCTTTTCCAGTGTTCTTTGCTTTTCACTCATCAGCTAAATCTGAATTTGGCTACAAAAAAAATAAAAAAAACCAGAACAAGCTAAAAAATTTGCCTGTTACTGTGTAAATATAAGATAATTTTCAATAAACCAGTATTTTAACCTATTCCCTGATTATTGACTTGACCTTCTTTTCAAGATCATCCACTTTAGCTTTCAGCTCCGGTAATTTTTTGAATAATACCGATGACTTCAGGAAATTCATATGGTCGATTGCCGGACAACCGGTCATTATTGAATTCTCTTTCCTTATATCTCCAGATACTCCTGTCTGTGCTCCTAATTTTGTTCCGTCAGCTATTCTCAGATGGCCTGATATTCCTACCTGTCCGCCTATCATGCAGTTTTTCCCCACCTTTGAAGAACCGGCAACACCTGACTGACCCGCCATCACTGTATTTTCGCCCACTTCAACATTATGCCCTATCTGGATCAGATTATCAAGTTTAACTCCTTTGTGTATTATTGTCGATCCCACTGTGGCCCTGTCAATAGCCACATTCGCTCCTATTTCAACATTGTCTTCAATAATGACATTTCCTATTTGTGGAATTTTCATGAATTCTGTTTCATTTTGCGGTGCAAATCCAAAACCATCACTCCCGATAACTGTTCCTGCATGTATGGTACAACCTTCACCAATAACAGAGTCATTATAGATCTTAACACCGGGATGTAAAATACAATTATTACCAATCACAGTATTGTCTCCTATATATACATGTGGATAAATAAGACAGTTATCACCAATTTTT
>CAZOZU010000067.1:6973-8392 GCA_964584355.1 uncultured Rikenellaceae bacterium | reverse complement strand
AAAGAGAAGACCTGTTCCAAATTGTCCTTCAGGAGGTAACGAATAACCCTGGATAAGATAAAAATCACGCGGTACCTGTATCATGATGCCGGCTCCGTCACCGGTTCTGCTATCAGCTCCTTCTGCTCCCCTGTGAGTCATATTAATAAGAGTTTCAAGACCCTGACTGATTATGGAATGTGATTTTTTGCCTTTGAGATGTGCAACAAAACCAATTCCGCAGCTATCATGCTCAAATTCCTGCCTGTATAATCCCTGTCCGTCCGGTCGTTCAGTTTTCATTCTGTTCTATAATATCAGTTATAAAAAAAACCGTTCTCTGTTTACATGAGAACGGTTTTTCCCTAATCTAATTCAATATACCATTCTCATTCTTTTCCAGTAGACCTTAGAACCAGAAGTAATGACAATATGGTTTTTATTCTTTCCATTTTAACAATGCGTTGCAAATATATTATTTATTCTTCCAGTTTAACATAAAATCCAGTAAAATTATTACAAAATGAAAAAAATATCAACAATAGTTAATAACTAAATAATTAACAATGCATTATGAATTAATATGCCTGATATGTTTTTCGGAACACAAGGTTCATTATATTTGTCAAAAGGTCTGCGTAAAAGAATAACAGGATACAGGTTAATATAAGTCAAATTAACTGGAAAAAAGAAATGAAAAAACCGGATAATCTTATTCTGATCATTTTTGGAGCCTCGGGTGATCTCACTTCAAGAAAACTTATTCCAGCCCTTTTTTCATTGAAATTACAGGATCTGCTTCCTGAGAAATTTGTCATAATAGGAGCAGGGAGGACACCTTTTACCGATAAAGATTTCAGGAACAAGATGGTGGAGAGCATAAAGACTTTTTCAGATGAGAAGGATCCGGATGAGCATCAGATAGAATTATTTTCCGGTCTTCTATCTTATATAAGGATTGATAATAGTGTTGCCGGAGACTATGAAAAGCTAAAAGAGAACCTTTTAAAGGTGGATAAATCTCATGGTACAGGGGGCAATTACATTTTCTATATGGCTACTCCACCAAATATTTATAATACTGTATCAGATAACCTTGCTAGGGTAGGACTGGCAGATCAGTCAAAAGGATTCAGGAGATTTATTTATGAGAAACCCTTTGGTTATGATCTTGAATCAGCCAGGACTCTTAACAATATTCTTCATGAAATGATAGGTGAGGATCAGATCTACAGGATAGATCATTATCTGGGAAAAGAAACGGTACAGAATGTCTTGGTTACAAGGTTCGCTAATGGCATATTCGAACCACTTTGGAACAGAAACTATATTCACCGTGTAGAGATCACTTCATCCGAGAGTATAGGTGTCGAAGAGAGGGGCAGTTATTACGATTCATCAGGAGCTCTCAGAGACATGATCCAGAATCATCTGCTGCAG
>CAZOZU010000067.1:0-6963 GCA_964584355.1 uncultured Rikenellaceae bacterium | reverse complement strand
TGACAGCTATGGAACCGCCATCATCACTCGAATCTGATGCTGTCAGAAATGAAATTTTGAAAGTCTTCCAGTCGCTGCAGCCTATAAGAGAAACAGATGTGCCTAAACAGGTTATAAGGGGACAATATACGGGTTCAATAATACGTGGAGAATGTGTGTCGGGTTACAGAGAGGAGAAAGAAGTAGCTGAAGATTCAATGACAGAAACATATGTGGCAATAAAGTTCTTTATAAATAACTGGAGATGGGGTGGTGTCCCCTTTTATCTTCGAACAGGAAAAAGAATGCCTGCCCGTGTAACCGAAATTGTTATATATTTCAAGCGAACACCTCACCATCTTTTTCAGAGGGACGAAGAAGTTTTGACTTCTAATATGCTCGTTATCAGGATACAGCCAGACGAGGGGATATTGCTGAAATTTGATATGAAAGAACCGGGCTCCGGATTTAAGGTCAAAAATGTAAATATGGATTTTCATTACAAGGATTTGGCAGAGATAAGAGTGCCCTCGGCATATGAAAGACTTTTGTATGATGTCATGACGGGTGATTCAACACTCTTCTCGCGTGATGATGAAGTTGAAACAGCATGGCAATTCATAGATCCGATACAGAAAGCCTGGAAAAACAATCCGGAGATAAAACTATATGGGTATCCCGCTGGTACATGGGGGCCTTCCAATGCAAATGAGATAATGGATGGTTGCGGTCTTGACTGGCGATATCCATGTAAAAATCTGACCGATGACGGATCGTTATGCGAATTATAAAATATTTCCGACAGCACATGATCTGGCAGAAAAACTGGCTTTCGAACTTGCAGATAGAATGGGATCGGCCGAAAGAGATAATTCTCCCCTGACCATAGCACTCTCTGGAGGGAATACTCCAAAGCTTCTATTCTCAGTTCTTGCTAAAAAATACCTTACATCTGTAAACTGGAGCTTCGTCCATTTATTTTGGGTTGATGAACGTTGCGTTGCACCTGAAGACCCTGAAAGCAATTATGGTATGACTTACCGATTGTTGCTGGATAAGATAGATATTCCCATGGAAAATATCCACCGTATGAGAGGAGAGAATGATCCTGAATCGGAGGCTGAGAGGTATTCGGAGGAGATATTAAAATATATACCTCTTCAAAATAACCTTCCCGTGTTTGACATTATACTTCTTGGAATGGGTGAAGATGGGCATACTGCCTCTATTTTTCCGGGAAATCTTGAATTGATTCATAGTATGAGGATCTGTGATAAAGCAATCCATCCTGTTTCGGGACAAAGAAGAATTACTCTGACAGGAAAAGTTATAAACAATGCACGGGACATTATTTTTCTCGTAACAGGTACCGACAAGGCCGATATTGTATATGAGATAATTAAAAAAAGGGAAAAAAACTTAAAATTTCCTGCCGCCAACATTATTTCGGGGCGTGGCAGAACATTATGGCTGCTTGATAAGGAGGCCGGCAGTTTACTGAAATAAATTATACCTGTTAATAATTTAGTGGAGTTATTTTAATGAAATAATTAATTTTGAAAATGTTTAATACAAAACATAAGAGCCATGTCACACGAAAAATCAAAGCAACAGCCAAAAATTAAAAAAGCGCCTACAAAGACGCTTAAAGAAAAACGTGCTGAAAAAAAAGCCAAAAAAGCAGCGAAGCAATGAGGCAGCAATAAAACAAAAAAGCCGTCAACAGTTGACGGCTTTCATTTCAGAGTATTATACTATTCTTGAGCCAGTTTCACATTTACTGCATTAAGTCCTTTTTTCCCTTCAGCAAGTTCAAATGTTACTTCATCATCGTCCTTGATCTTATCAATAAGACCGGATGCATGGACAAAATATTCATTCTCTGAATCGGCATCCTTAATGAAGCCAAATCTTTTTGATACATTGTAAAATTTTACTGTTCCTTTGTTCATTGTGTAGTGTTTTAAAATTAAGGGCACTAAATTAACTATTAATATTTAATAATTCAAATTGAAAAAAATCGTGCCGGTCATTAAAATGTTATTAATTATTTCAGACCATTTTATTTTATAACAAATTCTATCTTTACTTGTTCAATTATATTCTATAAACAAATGAAACGGACTTTTGTTTTTGCTGTAGTAACACTATTTTGCTTTTTCTCACTATCCGGACAAACAAACTTGCTGACTGTTGCTGAGAGCTCTGATTTCGAATCGACTTCGAATTACAATGATGTAATGAGCTTTATTGGGGAGTTGGATAAATCATCAAATTTGATCAGGATTGAAACCATTGCAAAATCGACAGAAGGAAGAGATATACCTTTGTTAATAATGGGTAATCCACTTCCGGACTCACCTTCTCAGATGGATAATGACGACCGTATTGTAATTTACATCCAGGCAAATATACACGCAGGTGAAGTGGAAGGTAAAGAGGCTTCTCTGATGTTTGCCAGAGATCTTATTTCACAAAAGGATAATGAATTACTTAAGGATGTTGTGATACTTATATGTCCAAATTTCAATCCTGACGGTAATGAGAAGATCAGCACCGAAAACAGAACTAACCAGAACGGACCGGTAAATGGGGTTGGGGTAAGGCATAACGGACAGTTCCTTGATCTCAACAGGGATGGGATGAAAGCTGAGTCACCTGAAGTAAGAGGCCTGTTAACAAAGGTTTTTAATGCCTGGGATCCGGCAGTATTTATGGATTGCCACACAACAAATGGTTCTTATCATGTTGAACCTGTCACATTTACGTGGATGGTTAACCCGAATGGCGATAACTCCCTGATACATTATATGCGTGACAAAATGATACCGGAAATGTCGGGAACCCTTAAAAACAAGTATAATGTTGATAACTGCTTCTATGGTGAGTTCCGGAACATGATGAACCCGGAAGAAGGATGGTATTATTCTGCTTCAGAACCCAGATATATAAGCAATTATTATGGTTTACGCAACAGGCTCGGGATACTGAATGAGAATTATGTTTATGCTGATTATAAATCACGGGTCTATGGGTGCTATTATCTTATAAGATCACTATCAGAATATGTGTCAGCCCATAAGAAGGAGATTAAGGAAATGCTCATGGATGTTGATGCGAAAACAATCAATCGAGGATTAAATCCATCTGTATCAGATTCATTTGCTATAGAATATAGTGTTAAGGCTGCTCCTGAAATGGTTACTATTAAAACTTATGAGGTTGAACCGGTTAACGATCCGAACGTATGGCCTCCTTTCCGAAGAACCGAAAGACGGAAGGATGTAACGATACCTTATTATATCGATTATTATCCGGCCAGAAGCGTGAAATTTCCATACGCATACATTGTGTCAGTTAATGACAGCAAGGTTATTGATCTGTTGAAACTGCATGGGATTATACTCGAAAAACTGGCAAATGCTGCAAACCTTGTGGTCGACAGGTTTGAGCTTACTGAACTGAAGGGAGCAGCACGATTGAACCAGGGCCATTATACAAATACTATATCCGGAAACTATTTGAAAGATACTATTGATTTTCCCAAAGGCACACTGGTAATAAGAACGGCACAACCCCTGGCTAATCTTGCTGCCTATTTGCTTGAACCGCAATCGAATGATGGCTTGCTGGCATGGAATTTTTTCGACCGATACCTTGTGCCGCAATGGGGCAGAGGCTATTATCAGTATCCGGTATATAAGGTGATAGATAAATCAGAGATAGATACCGTGCCTTTTTGAAGTATATTGTTGTTATAATTAATTTAGACGGGATATATCCCGTCTCTACTGTCTGGTCCATTTATCGAATACTGTTATGACAGGCAGAACATTACCCTTTTCATCGAAAAAACCACGTAAAGACCGTCTTCCCATTACAGCAGGCTCCCACCAGAATATTCCGGCACCAAGATCATCAGGAGTGTTCCATGCCACCAGGGATAATATGACTGACCGATATAATCGAAATCAATACCATACGACATAAGTCTATCGAAGAAATATTCCGGTTATTACCTCATTGCCCACCTGTACCATATCAGGAAGAACTCCTGCCTCTTTAAAGGATTTCATTGTCTCCCTTGTATATTCAAATACAGCCTTTACCAGTTGGTCATGAGTCATTTTTTCCAGGCCTCGGGAATAAATTGTTTTCCCGGATCAGCCCAGGTATCTGAATAATGGTAATCGAGCAGGAATTTAAATCCCATGTCTTCGGCACTCTTGAGAAATGAGAGATCGGCTCCGATGGCATATTCCTGCGCTGAAATCTTTACCGGACACACTATTAATAAAATGACAGAGCAGGTTATTAAATGCCTATTTGATCTGAATAATATCGTTTTTATCATTTCAATCAATATATATAAAGACAAATTTAACTTTAATGCTAAAGATAATATATTAAATATATTGTCAACGATCTGGCAATAGAGCCCGGGATTTAAAATGTTCCGACAGGTCATTTTAACGAAGAAACCTGACTACAGCGTGGAGATGTTGCTGAGGGGATGCAGCTGATTACTATATAATTAATACAATAAATGTAATTGAAGAAAATCAGGCTAAAATAAATTCCCCACCAGAATTGAATAACTGATGGGGAATTTGGAAATTTGTCAATGCTTTACTATGAGTTGTTCACGAAGAACTGTTTGCCCGTCATCAACTTCAATTATATAAGAGCCATTAAGCATATTTTGTATTGGAATCAAGTAGGTCTTACCAGATCTTGTTAAAGTAGAAACAAGCAGCCCCTGGTTATTATAAATCCTGATTTTGTAATTCTTAGTTCCACCGGATTTAAGATTCTTTTCATCCGTAATATTTTCATTCCCGGACAGAAGCAGATCTTCCTTGATTGTTATTGTAACATATTCTGATGCCGGATTGGGAGACATGGACATTGATTTTCCACCGCTTACATAAACATATTTAGGACACCATGTAGAAGTACCACATGCATTAACTGCCCGTGCCATTACCTGGTAACCTCCCGGGGTATAAAATATTACAAGACAACTGTTAATTTCTCCGGGAGTAGGATCGACATACGGACCAGTAGGCCATGCCATCCAGTCATAGGTTGTGCCACTTGAATGATTGACATTAGCATAATAATAATTGTATGTATAAGGAGTTGTTGAACCGGGACCGGATATTGATTGCACCTGTGCTTTACCAACCCAAGTGTAATATTTTGATGAGGTAGCAACTTCTCCACTTGGTGTATTAATTTGAATCCTCACCCATGCATTTCCTGTTCCATTTGTAGCTTTAACTGTGTAACTTGTAGTACCGGCTCCACTCACATAATTAAATAGATTGGTTTCTCTTGTCCATGAATATGTTGAACCAGGTATTGACATGTTAGAAGTATAAGTTCTTTGGTTATTATAACACATTACAGAAGTACTACCGTTTACTCTGGGCCATAGCTTATAATATTTGATTTCTGAATTATCATAAAATGGACATTGATCAACAGTATGTTTAACAAGTGGCCCATTTAGATACTAAAGAATCTTCGTCTTCTGTAGTTACAGCTGAATGATCATCTCCCACGTACGAAACTCTGAGATGATTTGAGTAAGTTTGAGTTTCAGTGTAGCTTCTGTTATCTCCTGTATAATATTTTGCAATATTGGGATCTTCCTCGTTATCTAGTTCATTTATCCATCGTAAATCTGATTGACTCATTTGGCCTTCAATATTATACCATGCAAATCCATGACAATTATAATACTTAGTTGAATTTGCTAGAATTCTACAATTGTAACCATATGTCCAGGCATAATTTTGAGCAGCAATAGTAGGTGCATCGAAATCATCATAATCATCTTCATTAAACAGCCATGCTTCAATAGTTACTCCCGTTGGTGTTGAAACAGTTGTCTCATTATACTCATACCAATATTGACTTAGTAGCGAGTTGCTATTTGCTAAAAAAATCAATATAAATAAAATGGGAAGATATTTTTTCATGATAAATTATTTTTAAGTTGATTTTACATTTTCTATTTTCTATAACCAGGACCCATGTACTAACTCTTAAGAGTACAGTTTTCCCTTTTTCAATTCGCTTTAGAAATGAATTCTTTTGTCATTATTTCAATGTCATTTAATAAACCTTTACCTGGCAACATTATACCATTAATAAACCTATCATAGTTTTTTTTGTTTGATTCATATTCTTCTATGAAAGGATACAAGTTCTTATAGAATAATATTCTTACCATAATTAAATGGGTCGTTTGTGTCTGAAAACTTGAGAAAGAAGCTTCATTTTTTTGCTTTACCTTATTTAAACATCCAATTAAAATTTTTTTTGTGTCTTCATAGCTTAAAGTATTAATTATATCTTTTTGGGCTAACATATATTCCAGAAAAAATATGTTAAACATAAAATTGCCTTTTTCGAGGTCAGTATTTTTTGACATTACTTCTCTCGGGTCAATATCATGATATAGCAACATAAGCTCCTTACTGGCATCAACACGATTGTATAGTTCCCTAAAACCATTAAAATCTTTTTTAATATGTTCAAAACCGTCTTGCATATTATTAAAAGCAGTCAATGTAAAAAATAGGGGATAATCAAGACAGATAACAGCCAGGTTTTTTGTAGATAACTTATGGATTATATCTTCAGGAATCTGACATATCTCCACCATCTCTTTGTGGGATTTTAAAGATTCCCATTTTTTGCCTCCTAGTTTAACAAGATAATCCCAAGCTGTTGTGGCTTCCTGTCCAGACAAGGAATAGAAAAAAAATGTAAAAAGAAGAAGAAAAGTTTTTTTCATAGTTTCTTAATTTTAAGATAGTTAGTAATTTAAAGAATACTGAAAGCAGACAAAACATAAAATTAAGAATACTAATAATATAAGTCAATATTGTACAACACAGATAAATACCAAATTCCTGAATTAGAGGATGAAAATGAAGAAATCCGTTATAAAATACATTATTTTAAAGTATA
>CAZOZU010000066.1:0-8435 GCA_964584355.1 uncultured Rikenellaceae bacterium | reverse complement strand
TCATCTTCAGGCTTGCTTTTTATACCGGTACTCCAAAAATTGCCAATTCCCGGGATATGTGATCCTGCTGAAATTGATATAACCTCCGGTAACTGGCTAAACTGATCCTTAACCATGGAAAATTTCTGGTCATTAAGCCGTATATTATAAACAACATCCCTGTCAAAACCCAACTCACTATTTAACATAAAGCTCATCTGCCGGTATAATAGAATAATTGTTATCAAAAAAATAATAGAGAATGAATATTGGGCCACAAGGAGGATCTTTCTGAATGTAACTCTCTTTAATAATCTGATATTTGAAGAGGCTTTAAATACTTTTATGGGATTCAGAGATGATACATAAATTGCAGGAGTCAGACCTGCGACTAAACCTGTAATAACGGAAAATAGGAAGTAGGCTAAATAACTTGTAAGATTCTGATGGGGATCAATCCCGAGAAATGTCATAAACTTCATTCCTGAAAATGCAGGAACAAGCCATTGAAGAATCAAAAAGGCAAAGAAAAGGGAAATTAATGCAATGATAACTGATTCAGTCAGAATCTGTGAGACAAGCTGGCCCCTTGACGCTCCAAAAGATTTTCGTATTCCATATTCTTTTGCCCTCATCAGAGACCGGGCAATTGTAAGGCTTGTATAGTTAAATGCAGCCGAAAAAATAATTACTATTGCAAGCCCCGCAAAGAAAATTACAAATACATTTGGGAGAAACATTCCGATTTCATTTGCAAGCAATGGCCCCGGAACGATGCTGGAAATCGGAGTACTGTAAAATGAGAGATTTACCTCTCCATTTTCAGGGTATTTTAATTTTCCGGTGTTTACCAGTGCGGTGTCAAGATCACTTTGACTTGCATTTTCATTAAGCAATATGTACACATAATTTGAATAAAATCCTTCCCAGTTATCAGTTATATTACTTATCTTATTTTCTTTTTCCAGAGCCGGAAGTGTCGCATCAGAAATCAACGCTTCAAACTGAATATGAGATTTTTGATTCGTTTCCGGAATAACACCGGTTACTTTTAAGTTACCGTATTTCTCAAAAAGAATTGTTTTTCCAACAGGGTCATTATCACCAAAAAATTTCTCAGCCACCTCCTCTGTTAAAACTATCGAATAAGGCTCCTCAAGAGTTTTTGATGCCATATTGCTCTTTAATTTGAAATCAAAAAGACTGAAAAATGAAGAAGTAGCAAAGAAACCTGATACCTGGAACCTTTTTTCATCATATATACCTTCACCGTAAAAGCTGCTATTCAGCGCAACAGCATCCTCGATGAATGGATAATTGTCTTTCAGTTCTTTTGCCAATGGCCAGGTTGTAGATGCATATTTATTTAGTGATATCTTACTCAGGTTATCTATTGATTGAATTCTGTAAATCCGGTCGCGGTTCTTATGGAAATTATCATAAGAAAGCTGATCCTGGACTACTAAAATAATAAGCATACAAACTGCCATGCTTATTGATAATCCGAAAATATTGATAATGGAAAAACTCCTGTATTTCAATATATTCCTGACAGCAGTAAGAAAGTAACTTTTTATCATGGTAATCAGGATTCGTATATTTTCAATCAGATATAAATACTATCGAATTTTTCTTTACTCTTTGACGATGGAAACAGATCAAAGTTACATTTCTTCATCCTGTAACCATTATTATAAAGACGGACATGTTCATATAATTGTTGCTTATTATTTACAATATTCGTCAAATGGTCAGTCTTCATAACCAAATAGGCTTTCAGTTTCGGTGATGAAGGAATCCCAATAGCAGTTCGTCATGACCCTTTATCACATTATCGGACGATCGAAGACCTTCGCCAAGGCTTTACTGTTGTAACAATTATAATTTCAATGCATCAATGAGCATAAATACCTGTCTTTTATTCGAAAAATAAAAAGGATACTCAATACCTTCGGATCATGGGAAATCACATAAGACAGGATATTGAAAAAGTAAAGGAGACACGAGCCGAAGTGTGGTGGTTTTTTCTGATTGCCATTGGCTTTACATGGTTATTTCAGTTACCTCAAACTCTCGACTCCCGGGGAATCATCAAATCTCCTGCATTTCTGCTGCAACTTGTTAATTACTTACCGCCCTTTGGACCCTTTTTTGCCGCATTTCTCCTAACCTTTCTGAGTGATGGAATGAGGGGGATAAAAACGTTGCTTAAAAAAGGCTGGGACACTAAGTTCGGTAAAATCTGGTGGATCCCGATTCTTTTTCTATTACCTGCCATGGAGGGTCTGACAGTATTGCTGGCCAGAATTATCGGAGGTGAAGTATTCCCTGAACTGGAAATTTTTACTCAGCCGTTGTCATATACAAAAGCATTTCTTAGTCTTCTTTATCTTGCAGCTCTCGAGGAATATGGATGGAGGGGATATGCTCTGGACCGGCTTCAGGGAAGATGGAATGCACTTACATCAAGTTTAATCCTTGCTGCATTTTGGGGACCATGGCATCTGCAACAATGGTTTATGGGCGGACGTGATGTACCTTTTTTCGCATTCTGGTACGGAATAGTTATGGAGGCAATATTACTTACATGGATATACAACAATACAAAACGGAGTCTCCTTCCTGTTATAATCGTTCATACTCTGTTTAATTTTCAGATCTTTCCAACATGGAATACACCATTATCGACAATGCTTTTCGTTTTAATCTGGACACTTGTTACTATAAGCGTAATTTTTGTATGGGGACCTCGAAGATTATCTCGCCAACAATCAGTTGAGGAACTCTCTTCTGAACGTTGAACGCTATGAAATGACTGCAAGACTATTAGCCTTCAGGATTGCAAGACTCTCTTAAAATATTTATTTTTGGATTATGAAAAAAGAATCAGGCCGGTTTGTAAAATTACTGAACAGGCAAATAACAATTCTCTCTGGCATCAGCTTTGGTGTATTCCTGTTTATCCTGTTTTTCCAGCCTTTTCCTCTCGAGAAATTCGATTTCAACAACACTCTGTTATTTGTTGCAGGCTTCGCGGGAATAGTCTTTGTTTTCATGTTCCTGCTGCGTGTTATCGTACCCTGGATCATCCGGAAAAATGACCGGGAGGGTGAGGAGACTATAATGAATTCTAACCTTGAAGGATTCTTCATCCTGGTATTGTGTTCAGTTGCTTTTGCCTTCTACCTAAGGTATGTGGGATCTGTACATATTACCTTCTATATCATCTTTAAAGTGATATTGATCTGTTTTGCCGTTTCAGCAGCTTTGAAAATATATGATGTCAATAAAGGAGTGATCCGGCAAAATGAGTCCCTGGTATCGGAGAGGAGGGTAATTCAGAAACAGATTGAAAAATACGAGGAAGATAACCTGAATAAATCCATAGAGTTAATTTCTGAAACAAGTTCCGGTAACCTCACTCTTCTTGTTGCAGAAATTATCTTTGTTCAATCTGCCGACAACTACGTGGAAATAGCTTACGTTGAAGGAGATAACCTTAAGAAGACACTTATCCGTAATACTCTGAAAAACATCGAGCTTCAGATAAAACCATATTCGAATTTTATACGTTGCCACAGATCATGCATAGTAAACATGCATTTTATCGAAAAACTTCATCAGGATTATAGCAGCCACTGGATAACAATAAAGGGATACCAGGAAAAAATCCCTGTTTCGCGACAGTATCTTTTAAAGCTTAAGGAAGCACTTTGATCTCCCCGGGGCGAATGCTATCTACCCGGGATATAGGTCATTAATCCCTTTTTTGTGCCGGTAATCCCTGTACAGGATCAGTTTACCCCTTTTTTTTGCTGTGGAAATACCTCAGAAATAAATTTGACACGATCATTATTATTTATTGTCATGAATATTCTGCTTGTATATCCTCAGTATCCCGATACATACTGGAGCTTTAAATATGCTTTAAAGTTCATATCCAAAAAAGCCTCTAACATACCACTGGGTTTAATTACCGTTGCATCCCTGTTGCCTGGTCACTGGAATAAGAAACTCGTTGATCTCAATGTAACGAAACTTAAGGATGAAGATATTAACGGGGCCGATTATGTTTTTATCAGCGCTATGAATGTCCAGATAGATTCAGTAAAACAAATAATAAGCCGGTGCAGGAATTTCAATACCAGGATTGTGGCAGGCGGCCCGCTGTTTACTGAAGAATATGAGCAATTTCCCGAAATTGATCATTTAGTATTGAATGAAGCAGAGATAACCCTGCCTCTTTTTCTTGAAGACCTAAAAAACGGGAGCCCGAAAAAGATATACCGTTCTGAAAAATTTGCCGATATCACAAGATCTCCTCTCCCTGATTATTCACTTTTAAAAACCGGGAAATACGGATCTGCAGGTATACAATATTCAAGAGGATGTCCTTACGACTGCGAGTTTTGTGATATTACAGCCCTCTTTGGCCGTCGTGTCCGTACAAAAACATCTGAACAGATAATTGCCGAAATGGAACAGTTGCTGAAAACCGGCTGGCGGGGAAGTCTGTTTTTTGTGGATGATAATTTTATCGGGCATAAGAGAAAATTAAAGACCGATTTGCTCCCTGCAATTATCAGCTGGATGGAATCAAATGGCAGACCTTTCAGTTTTATCACGGAAGCCTCTATCGATATGGCTGATGATGAGGATCTTATGCTTATGATGGTTAAGGCAGGTTTCTTGAAAGTTTTCGTAGGTATCGAAACTCCCGATGAAAATTGTCTAATAGAGTGCAATAAGCAGCACAACAGTAACCGCGACCTTAAGGAGTGTGTAAACAGAATTCAGGATTACGGTATGGAAGTATATGGCGGTTTTATAGTAGGGTTTGATAACGATCCGCCTAATATCTTTCAGCGGCAGATCGACTTTATCCAGAAAAGCGGTATCATAACAGCAATGGTCGGACTTCTGAATGCGCCGCGACTGTCAAAACTATACCAGAGGCTGGAAAACGAAGGAAGGATAACTGATAGTTTCGGAGGCGACAATACCAGTTATTCAATGAATTTCATACCTGCAATGGACAAAAATGAGTTGTTAAAAGGATACCAGAAGATCATTCAGAATATCTATTCCTGTAAGTCATATTATGAAAGGGTGAAACTGTTTCTTAAGAAATATAATCCTCCGTTTCGCGAACCGCTTACACTTAACAGATTTATGGCATTCCTGAAATCGATAATATATATAGGTATTTTAAAGAAGGAAAGCTGGTATTACTGGCGGCTCCTTTTCTGGAGTATTCTTCATAAACCCAGGTCATTTCCACTTGCGGTAACCTACTCTATCTACGGGTATCATTTCAGAAGAGTATTCAGAAATATCAGATGATCACAATTATTTGACTGACACACAACAATATACTGTAAAGAATAAACATAGGCTCAAACGCTCACAATCTTTCCTGCTGCAAGACCATAAGACATCGTGCAGCGACAGTCTCAGAACTTCCATTCCGGTTCATCGGGAAGTTCCTGCCCGGGAGGAATGACTTCATTTATTACAGAGGTTATTTTCCAGAGGCCATCTTTTTTACTCAGTAACCATAAATCAATTCCACGTGTCTGAGGGGCATCTCTTCCGGTTATCGCTGCAGAATATACGGTGGCAATGAAAGCAATATCATTATAGACCATCGACTTTATATTGAGTATCTTCTCCTCGAAACCACTGGCTTTTACCTCAGGATACTTGTAGAAATCCTTAAAATCCTGTATGAATCCGTCAACTGTGAATTGTTTGTTTTCATTGGGACCTGTTCTCAGTACGATTACTGCTTCTTCAATGAACATCGATCTCACTCTTTCCCAGTCGATCGATCCGCTGTCGGTTTTTGATACTGCCCTGTAAATATCCTCGATCAATGCAACCGGGGTCTCATACCATGAATTTTGGTCAGGTTGCTGACCATTCACAAAACTGACAGATAAAGATGCTATAAAGCATAACAGAGCTATTTGTTTCATATTGAATGATTTTTTTTGGAGCATTATTAGGTCTGTTTTTCCGATATATTTATCTTTTCCAAAACTACATAAAAAATCGGATGAAACGGCGGGAACGCTAAACCATCCTTCGCTCAGATAAATCAGAGCTATGGATGGTGAAGCGCTGAATACTTTTCATTTTATCTTGCTGAAAACCAGGTTCCTAACACGACCCACATTTTTGAGGATGAAGCCTGTAACTTCATTCCCTGCATTTCGTGTAAACCGAATACCACTCACGGGTGAAGCGAAATAATCATCATGCTCAGGTATCAGTTCCGATTCCACTTTTGTATGGCAAAACTCTGCAGTCGATTCAGGTAAAATGATATAGAGTTTATTATCCTTTAATAATACAGGATAGGTTACATCGATATCTTCACAGTAGAAATCACCGGCATATTGAGCTAATTGTTCCCCTGCAGGATGATATGTATCTGTCCCCAGGTAGGTAAGTTCAAATTTATCATCACCCTGGAGTATTGCCCCTTTAGTAATTTCTCCTTTATCGTTTTTGCTGAATACTACCTGTAAATCGGCAAAGGTTACAAAGAACGAAGTATCCGATGACGGGAAAAGTTCAAACCTACCCTGGTAAGGTGCCTCAAATATCAGGTGATCTCCTTCCCTGGTAATAGTAACCTCAATCCAGTAAGCATTATCAAAATATTTACCTGTACAAATCTGTAGCAGGGAGGAATCAATATCTGCCTTTTCCGGTCTGGAAGAATGGGCAATATGCTGAGGACTTTCTTTAATAAACAGGTCGGCTATCTTGTAGGCGAGACTGGTTGCACCGGCAGAAATATTGAAAAGGCAAATAACAGAAAGCTTTTCTGAAGGTATCTGCAGATAAAATGTTGAAAAGTCTCCGCTGCCTCCGCCATGGCTGATTGTCTTAAGTCCGTTATATTCAGATATATGCAGCCCAAAGGCATAGTTGCATGCAGCACCGTTGTTGAGAGGTGTCAATGCCGTCATTTCATTGCTGAAATCCCATCCTCCCAATTTATTGCTGTAGAAATTATTATCCCACTGTAATAAGTCTTCAATGTTGGTATATACATTGGAAATACCTGTGAGCGTAATGTTCTGATACCCGGATTCCTTGAATTTTCCCTCACCTTCACGTACATGGCCTGTAGCAGTGTTATCCGTTATTTTATACGGATTATCGTAAATGTAGGTATGAGTCATCCCTACAGGTCTGAAAATATTTTCTTCAATGAATTTGCTGAAACTCATGCCACTTACTTTTTCCACGATCTTTGCGAGTAATATATATCCGGAATTTGAGTACATGTACTCATCACCAGGTTTAAAATTCAAGGATTTCTGCCTGGCTATGAAATCGTAATCTCCTTCACGGTTGTCTTCTGAAAACAGGGTACCTGCCATCAGGCATAATACATCAGAGGATTTGATACCGCTTGTATGATGTATCAGATTTTCAATGGTTATAGTATATCCGTAATCAGGAAAATCAGGCAGGTATTTCCTGATATCATCCATAATGGATAGCTTCTTTTCTTTTGCAAGAAGCAATACTGCTGCTGCTGTAAACTGTTTTGATGTTGAAGCCAGGTTGAAAAGGGTAGAAGTAGTGTTTGGCTTCTTTGTGTCATAATCAGCTAATCCATAGGCCTTTTTAATGATCACCCTGCCATCTTTAATGACACCGATAACACCACCCGGAGTCTCAGATGAGAAGCCTATACGGGCTAACAATGTATCAATTTTGATTTCTATGGAATCCGGTATTCCTGTTCCCTTTTTTGGATTATAAACAGAGCCAGTATTTGCAGTTCCTGAAATGCAAAACAACAATAATGCAATTATGTAAAATACACTCTTTTTCATGTAGTTAAGGATTAATAAAATGATCTCATGACCCTTTTTTCTAAAGACGTCTGTTGTATGGTTTAGCTGCAATAAAAACCATGAGATATTGGAGTGAACTTGAAATAATTCTTTACGCTCAAACGCTCAAAGGATTGTACGATTGGAAAAATATTAAAATCCCTTTAATATAGCAGAAAGTAATTCTCTAAAATGACATGGATTCGGAGAGCCTCCTGAATCTCTAATAGATCTTTTCACCATTCGCAATTCTCTCAGCATTTCTGCTTAGTTGGTTCTTAAGACTTTCCTGGTCAGGTTCAGGACCGGCATATTTAAAATTACCTGCACCAAACTGACTTACATACCATGCACGGGCACTTATCCTTTTATCACTGACAGATGTAATATCGACATCGTAATTTGTATCTCCTGTAGCATAGAAGAGATAGTCTGTTACAGTAAAAGGTTGCAGTCCTTCATTTATCCTGTGTTGTGGAAAATATAAGTTGCCGTTTGCCTTGAGCAGCGACAATGTCCCCAGGCATCCGCTTTCATCATCCTGATGCGGACCAACCCACATAATCGTCTTATTTGTCCATTTTGTAATATCATCCG
>CAZOZU010000065.1:0-8519 GCA_964584355.1 uncultured Rikenellaceae bacterium | reverse complement strand
GCAGGCTGACATGACCACTTATAGTTTTCATCATCCTTATATTTGTTATTAGTCCAGTATTCATTCCAATCCCAGTTTTGATTTATCTCAAGCATGACTTTATACATATCCGGAAGCTGATTATCGGCTCTTGCCGTAAGAATAAATCCCATAACAGGTGTGGCCCCGGTATATGCATCCGGCACAGCTGTCCCGGAATCAGGCATATAGAGTCCGTCTGAAGCCTTAATCCCTCTTTTATGCGCCCAGTATGGTAAGGTTTGTGGTGCTCTCTTTTCAGCTGTTATCCATTGGTTGTTCTCCTGCCTTGCATATTGAAAAATTCCTGTAGCTACAGATTTTGCCACATACAGGGTTTGAATATATTTACCATCCATATCTTCCAGCCAGATTGCGAAAAGAGGATAATAGAATGATTCGCCTTTTGAGAAGTCAATAATTATTTCCGGCCCTCTACCATCGATGTTTGTAGATAACATGGTTTTAGTTTCCGGGACTCTGTTTTTATTCTTAAGAGAGCCGGCACTGCACCCGCTCATTATAATTATAAGTGATAAAACAAATATTCTGTTCATATTTAATAATCTAAAATTCAACTATTATTCCGACTGTCGGTAAGACAATACCGGATTCACTGTCAATAAATTTCAGGGAATATTTAAGCGGATCTGTGGGATCAGTCACAGGATCACCATTGATATCTGATTCCCTGATGAGAAGAGATGGTTGATCAGCTTTATAATTATACACATTCTGAACATCGGCATATAACATCAGTGACCAGCCTTTAAAATAGAATTGCTTGTCTATTCTGATGTCAAGCTGATGGAATGCTTTGAGTCTTGCACTGTTGAACCTGTTATAGTCGAGGTAACCACGACCCTGCAGATCCCATGCTGCCTTAAGTGCTGATTTTTCGAGATCATAAGGTGTATAGGGAGCTCCTCCAACATATCTCCACTTAAATCCCAGATCCCAGTTCCTGTTGAATTTTTTGGTCGCTGTGATATTAAAAAGATGCCTGTTATCCCATGAAGATGGTAACCAATTATTATTGAGATCCCTGAATTCACTCCTGACATACGTATATGATAATACCAGGTTAGTATTTTGAAATTCTTTTAATCTGCCCAATAATTCGAATCCATAGGCTCTGCCATCTGAAATGGATATTAGTTCTTCATCACCAAATATTCCATACCCGGCGCTTTTGCTGGAAAGAGGGACTGAATCTTTAACAGAAAACGGATAATAGGAATAGTCTTTATAAAGTCCTTCGAGGGTAATTTGTATGTTTTCGAGTGGAAGTAACTCAAATCCGGCTACAAAGTGATCGCCTTGTATATACCTGATTTTGTTTTCTTTATTTACAAATATCCCGTCATTATCCATGTAACCGAGTGCCGTATACGGAGGCATCTGAAAGTAACGCCCCATATTAAAATTGAGGTTAACCTTATCAGTGATAGAATAAGATGCTGAAAATCGTGGGGAAATCTGTTTGAGGGGATTCGACATCGAACCTGAATATGTATTAATGTCTGTGCGGGCCCCCAGAGAGAGCCTGAGCTTCTCATTCAAATAAGACTTACTCACCTGTCCGAATAGATTGAATTTACTCAGTTTAAGATTCGTCTCATAGCTGAACTCATTCTCACCGAAAGGTGTATAGAATAGTCTGTAAGTGGAGTTCCTGTAATGACCATATTCATATCCAGCTCCAAAATTAAGTCTCAGCCCCTTGTCTCCAATAATTGTCCTTTCGAAACGAGCCTTTATTTCACCTTCACCTGATAAATAATCAAGTACTTTGTTTGTATCAGCTTCAACGTTCCCGGCATATTTATACTGCGAGTTATTAAGATAATTACGACTGAGAACCCATGTATCATAACCGCCTTCCCTGAAATGCTTGTATACAAATCCGGTCACATAACTATACTGCTCCTGAACAGGAATATAATCCAGTATATAACGCTGATATTCAGTATCATTGGCCTTGAGATTCAATTTAAAATCATCCTTTGCCCCAAGTCCGATGATAGTCAGTTCGTTCTTATCATCAAGCCGGACTCTATATTTGAACTGGAAATCAGTATAATTAGGGAGAAAAGGGAGTTCGAGTACACCGAAGAGAAATTGCAGATATGAACGGCGGACAGATAAAAGAAAAGTGCCGTTTTCACCTGCCGGTCCATCTGCAGTCAGACCAAGATCAGAGGCGCCGATAGTTGCCCTGTATTTCATTTTTTCCTTATTCCCGTCAAGAAAAGTAAAATTCAAAACAGAGCTAAGTGCATTGCCCCTCGAAGCAGGAAAAGCTCCTGAGATAAAATCGACAGACTGAACGAAATCAACATTTATTATACCCACAGGACCACCTGAAGCACCTTGTGTTGAAAAATGATTCAGATATGGAATCTCAACATTATCAATATAAAAACGGTTTTCATTTGGTCCCCCTCCTCTCACTATCACATCGTTTCTGAATGCAGGAGTGGAAGCGACTCCCGGGAAAGACTGTATTACCCTTGATATATCCCTGTTCCCTCCGGGATTTTTTTCAATTTCATCGATGCCAATAATTCTGACAGATATCGGGGTTTCAGCCTTCTTAATAAAAGGCGAAGCTTTAATAACAACCTCTCCTATCCCAATAGCAGTCTCTTCAAGCGGTATTTCGATATTTACCTGCTTACTGTTTGTAACAAGAAGTGCAGAAGTGATAAATGGAGTATATCCCACTGATGATGCTCTCAACTCAACATATCCCGGCTTTACTCCTGTAAACAGGAAATTGCCGTCAAAATCGGTTATTGCTCCAATCGTTGTTCCCCAGATCTGTACTGTAGCAAAAGGTACACCTTCATTTGTTTTGGCATTGTAAATCCTCCCCTTGATAACTCCTGATTCCGTCTGACCGGATAAAACAGAAAATATTATTGTGAAAAATAAAGTAGATATTAAAAGCCTTTTCATTTAAAATTAGAGTTTTGCTCTACAAACAACCATATATAAAGAATTGTTCACGAAAATATTCCAAAGAGACTTTAACTGTTCTAAATATTGAACAGGTCATGGAAGTACTTTTTTTCTGTATCAAAATTCAATGAAGGTTTCCTGGAAAGTATATTATTAATTCTTTTTAACATGGTTTCTGCAAACGTTTTCAGATTCTGATTTGAACCTGAATGGAGGCGATGCGATACAGCTCTGGTAATTTTTAATATCTCATTATAAAGATCCCTGGTTTCATTGTCAAAATAGCAATCGGAGAATGCATCCCAGATATATTCAGCAGCTGTTGATGAAGGATGTAGCATATCCTCATCATAAAAACGGTAATCACGCAGGTCATCCATAACCAACTCATATGCAGGGAAATAATCGGGCCCCGAAGGGTGTTTCAGCAGTTCTTCAACAGCAAGAAAGAGGACTGATTTACTTACCTGGTTACTATGAGCACCATCTTTCCAGTGCCGTACCGGGCTGATTGTGAAGACAATCTTTAAATCAGGGAAAAGTGACTTTAGCTTATTAAGCTGTTGATCCCATATATTAATTATATCGTCTACTTTAAGAAGTTCATGTGTAAAATATTTTGCAGGCAGCTTATGGCAATTAGATACAATTTTACCAGTCTCATTCAGTTTGTAGATCCTTGCTGTTCCGAAAGTAATAAACAAAAAACCGGCTTTTGATAAGATAGCATGAGCCTTTTCCGAACTTT
Source organism: uncultured Rikenellaceae bacterium (assembly GCA_964584355.1). Taxonomy (GTDB): domain Bacteria; phylum Bacteroidota; class Bacteroidia; order Bacteroidales; family VadinHA17; genus LD21. The sequence continues at coordinate 4,789 of CAZOZU010000065.1, read as the reverse complement.
CGTTTATAGTTCTTAATAATTTTTCAGGATCATCCGATGAGAAATCGGTATAATGATTAAAACTGATCCAGGCTCCATTATTATTATAAAGTTCTTTTTCAGTATAATGAGTTTGCTCAGTAATTGTATCCAGTGTATTACAGACTGAAACCGGATTATATACCGTGCCGGCTGGATTTATCAATACAGGAAGATGTCCTGATACAAACCTGCTTCCTATTAAAGTAGCAAAACATGAACCAATAAAGATCACCGGGTTGTTATAAGTGATTTTTTTTGCCGAAGGGGGTATGCTGAATGTTGTTCTCAATTCCATTTTACCAGAAATGATCAGGATAGTATAGTGTTGATCCACCTGACAAGGTATGTAAAAACATCATTTCTGAAAGGCTCATTATGAAGTTCATGATACCCATCATCCCATATCTTTAGATCAGCAAATGTTGTTTTTGATGTGAATTGCCGGCTTCCTTCAGGAGAACAAATCTTATCATCTGCACCATGCATTATCAAAAGAGGTCTGTTCAACTCATTTGCATTTGCAAGAGTATTTGATGCAGCACTCATGGCACTATGAAAAAGGCTTACTGAAATTTTGTCATGAACAAGAGGATCAGCGATGTATTTCTCCACTACCTCCCTGTCGTGTGACAGATGATCCACAACAAGTCCTGAAGGTTGAACAAATCCCGGAAGAATATGCTTCATAATGGATGCAAGTATGATCTTTGACCTGGGTGGTTCAAAAGCCAGTTTCAGCCAGGGTGCTGTAACAACAGCTCCTTTTACTTCCGGTTTTTTCCGCAACAAATAATCAAGAACAATACCACCACCAAGACTATGTCCGTAAAGGAAAACCGGGATCTCCGGGAAAGTGTTTTGTGTACTCTCCAGGAGTATCTGTATCATTTCATCGGTAATTGAATAACTTTTAATGTAACCACGTGATCCGTCTGATTGTCCATGACCTGGTAAATCCACCCCTATGAATCCAATTGCCTCATTGTTCAGCATATCGACCCACTCTTCATAACGATGTATATGTTCCCCCAGACCATGAATCAGTATTATATTGGCACGAACAGCGCCTGAAGGTTTCGATAAAAAACCTCTCAATACCTGGTTGTTCTTAAGCTTTATACTGTATTCCATACTTTTTTTGTAAAAATAGTAAAGTTGATCTGATTTATCATCTTTCATAAGAATATTAATAATTGTTACAGTCGAATGGCACAATTTTATAAAATATTATTATTTAAACTCAATTTATAAAGAATCTCAAAAAACAGCTCTATTTCCCTCTCCATTAAATTATTATGAATTACTATTATTTAGAATGGAGCCATACTTTTAAGATATATGGATATTAAGATTTGTTTATCTTTATATATTTATATATATTTGTAGTGAATAAAATTTTAAGAGCTATGACAACATTTGATTTTAACAACAGCTTGATCGGAATGAAGCCTAATCTTCAAAGGTATGCCATGAGTCTTACTTCTGATCATGATACAGCACTTGATCTTGTTCAGGATACATATCTGAAAGCAATTACCAATAAAGATAAATTTGTCGATTATACAAATCTGAAAGCCTGGGTTTTTACGATTATGAAGAACACTTTTATAAACAATTACAGGCGGAATATAAAGGAGAATACAATAATAGACGGTACACAGGATCTTTATTATATTAATCAGCCTCATGATAAGGGATTTATCTCACCTGAATCGTATTATATCGAAGGTGAGATAGAGAAAGCTATCAACTCGCTGGATGACGAATTCCGTATTCCGTTCAGGATGCATCTGGAAGGTTTTAAGTACAAAGAAATAGCAGAAGAGCTTAGTTTGAAAATCGGGACAGTTAAAAGCCGTATATTTTTTACACGCCAGAAGCTTATGCAAATGCTAAGTGATTACAAAGCATAGTTACATTTTAAAGGTTTGGTTAGTGTATAGAGGCGTTGCATGCAACGCCTTTACTATTTTCTTATAATCCGGAATATTATTCCTGTCAGTACAAAGAGAAGGAAGATTCCTGAAAATACCCAGGTCCATTTGTTTGGAGTTTTCGATTCAGCATACATTATATATGGTTCGGTAAGGAAATAATTGGAATTTGTCGGCCATAACAACACATCTGTTGAATCGATAAATCCATTGGTTCCGATTATTTCTCCCGGCATAATAATTCTCAGTGTATAAGGAACAAAATCCATCGTAAAACAGTCATCGATAATTTCCAATGCCGAATCAGCATCTGCCTGGAATCTCACCGTATTTTCTTCTCCAATCATGTCTTTAAATACTATTCCGTTTGACCATAGACTGTCAAATTTTTCACTATCTTCTATTATCAAATTGGCTATAACCTCTTCGTTTTCTTTAAATTTTTCAACAATCTCATCTACTCCCGGTTTCCCATTTGCAAGTTCAGTAAAACTTGCTATCCATTCTGATATAAGGCTTTTATATATCCATTTTTCTGTATTAGCTTCGACAGTATCACTCAATACCTTATATTTTAAACTATCAGGGCCTGAAAGTTTGTCCATAGCAACATCTTCCGGGGAATAGAACCAATCAAGTTCCTCTTCGTTCAGAAAATCCGAAACAGGATAACCGTTTGACATGGTATTTTCAATTATCTCGGTAAACCTGTATTCATTATTGAACCATTTGAATTTTTTGGTGAATTCCGTTCTTCTTGTAATCTCTCTGTTTGAACTACTATCGGCCATATAATCCTTGTTTATCTCATCCACACTTGCAAAGAATTTTTCAGCACGTTTTACCCATGTTGTATCTCCATCTTCATCTATCTCAAGAGAGTCTCTGACAATCCACGTTGAGTCGAAGGGTACCTGGATATCAGATATTTCAATTTCGCTACCCTCGCTTCTCATTTCAAGCTTCCTTGTTACTGATCCGTCAGGATGTACAATATTTGTTACTACTGTCTCAGGCTCGTCACATGATGCTACCATAACGAGAAATACAGATACTAACGTTTTAATTGTTTTTCTTTTCATGATACTATAGATTTAATTTCTTCTTATTTTCTTTACTCAGTTTCTTTTCCACATAATTTTTCAGTTCAGGATCCTCTTCTATCAGCTTAATAAGATCCCTGTATTTTCCTTCAAGTTCATTATATGAATTAATGATCTGGTCAAGTTGTTTTTCAGAGATAGTAATTCCCTTTGAGGGGAGTTTTCGTCCTGATATCATGTAGAAAAGTGTTCTGTCACCACTATTTTCTTCACCTGTATCCATCCGGTTTTCAATAAATATTGCCCGGCTGTCAAGGTTGTTGATCCTCTTCAGGATTATGGTCTGCTGATATACAAAGACTATTATCAGTATAACTGAGGCGGTTACTAAGAGTGTTCTTACCCATCTTACATATACCCACCCGAAGATAACATCGAGGATATTGAAGGTTTTGTTTTTAGTTTTTTGTTTCTGCAATATCATATTGATGACATTATCTTCGACATCGCTGGTATTTGATAAAACAGGTTTAGATTTCTTCAGTATATTCAGGATCTTCTCATATTTTGGCTCTTCACTTTTCATCTCAGATATATTTTTTTATCATTTCACTCATCTTTTTCCTTGCATAATGGAGGTTTGCCTTAACATTTTTTTTGCTTATCCCGGTTATTGAAGATGTCTCATCCAGTGTCATCTCTTCCAGATCGCACAGAACAAAAACAGCTTTTTGTTTCGGGCTCAGATTCCCTGTCAGGATATTTATTATCCGGGCTGTTTCACTGTTTTCCATCTCACTGACTGACTTCTCTGATATATGGTTTGATATCATTGCCCACCCTGCCTCATCAACATTATACTCCTTTGCATTTCTTTTTTTTCTCAACTGGTCGTAACATTTATTTACTACTATTTTATACAGCCACATTTTAAAATTGTCTGCAGATCTTATCTGCCCAATCTTTTGCCACATAGTAACCATTGTATCCTGAACAATATCTTTTGCCTGGTCTTCATTACCAATCATTCTGAAAGCCACCGAAAAGGCAAAAGGAGAAGTTATTCCAACCAGATCTCTGAAATAACTCAGGTTACCTTTTCTGCATTCCTCTATTATGTTATGATCTATCAAGATCCGATAAGTTATCTGATAATAAGACGTATTTTTAACAGCAAGGTAAAAAACATATAGTAATTTTATCAAAAATTTAACCATGCAAAAGATAATTACATTCAGGACAGACAGAAAATACGGACTGTATGATATCACTTCAAGTGTACAGGAAGTGATCAGGAAGAGCAAAATCAGTTACGGTATCGCTTCAGTATATGCAAGGGGATCTACTGCAGCCATAATGATCCAGGAAAACTGGGACCAGTCAGTTCAGAATGATGTTATTACCCTGCTTAATAAATTAATCCCGTCAGGTATCTGGGAACATGACCGTCAGGATGATAATGGTGATTCACATCTTAAGGCAGGGATTGTTGGTGCATCGGAAACAATACCTGTTGTTGATGGAAATGCCGGGCTCTCGACATGGCAGAATATTTTTCTATGTGAATTTGACGGTCCAAGAAGTCAGCGGGAGGTAGTTGTGACTGTAATTGGTGACAATTACTGACATTCTATCGATTTCAGCGCATCCGAAATATTTCTTTTGAAGTCATGATATTTTATCCTATTGAGAGCAGTCTTATTAAAAAGTTCCATAAATTGATCTTCTGTAAGTGACTCCCAATCTTTACGGTTCATCCCGGCAATCTTTTCATCAATCAAGAATTCCGGA
>CAZOZU010000064.1:0-8546 GCA_964584355.1 uncultured Rikenellaceae bacterium | reverse complement strand
GGTATTTCTCAGCAGTGATACCCGTGTCATTGGACCAACACCACCGGGCACCGGTGTAATAAAAGAGCATTTTGGTGCAACATTATCAAAATCGACATCACCGGCAAATTTCCATCCTGTTTTAGTACCGGGAGCTTCGACACGGGTTGTTCCGACATCAATGACAACGACTCCATTTTTTACCATTTCAGCTTTGATAAAACCTGGTAAACCCATTGCAGCTATTATTATATCTGCCTCTCTTACAACACTTTCCAGATTTCTTGTCCGGCTATGAACCACTGTTACAGTTGCATCCATTCCTTTCTGGGAAAGGAGAATACTAACCGGCCGGCCAACAATATTGCTCCTCCCGATTACCACACATTTTTTGCCTGAGGTTTCGATATTGTACCTTTTAATAATTTCAACAATACCAAAAGGTGTTGCCGGCAGGAAGCCTTGCAGACCGATCACCATTTTCCCTATGTTAACAGGATGAAAACCATCTGCATCCTTTAAAGGATCAATAGATTCGATGACTCTGTTTTCATTTATATGATCGGGTAAAGGCAGCTGTACAATAAATCCATCAATATCATCATCATTGTTCATCTCAATAATTTTGTCGAGCAGCAGATTTTCGGAAATATTTTCTTCATACTTTATAAGTGTTGATCTGAAACCCACCTGTTCACAATCTTTAACCTTGTTTGCCACATAAGTCTGGCTTGAGGGATTAGTTCCAACAAGAATAGTTGCCAGGTGAGGTGTTTTCTTTCCCTCGCTCCTTAGTTTTGCTACTTCATCAGCTATCTCTTGTTTGATTGCTGATGCAATTTGTTTACCGTCTATTAATGTATACATATCTTCTAATTATCTTCCCATAAGTCTGGCAGCAGGATTACCTCCTTTAGACATCATCTTCATCATTTTTCGTGTTTCATCAAATTGTTTCACGAGCTTATTAACTTCCTGGACAGATGTACCGCTTCCTTCAGCAATTCTCTTTCGCCGGCTGCCATTCAGGATGATCGGATTTGTTCTCTCCTCCGGTGTCATGCTTCTTATAATAGCTTCAATACCTTTGAAGGCATCGTCATCAATATCCAGATCTTTAATAGCTTTACCTGCACCTGGAATCATTGCCATCAGGTCTTTTACATTACCCATTTTCTTTATCTGCTGGATCTGGGCAATGAAATCATTAAAATCGAACTGGTCTCTGGCAATTTTTTTCTGCAGTTTCCGGGCTTCCTCCACATCATATTGTTCCTGGGCTTTTTCTACAAGAGATACTATATCGCCCATACCCAGTATCCTGTCGGCCATACGTACAGGATAGAAGATATCGATTGCATCCATTTTTTCGCCGGTGCTTACAAACTTCACTGACTTGTCGACAACTGAGCGTATTGAAAGGGCAGCTCCACCTCGTGTATCACCATCAAGTTTTGTAAGTACAACCCCGTCAAAATCTAGTCTGTCATTAAATTCTTTGGCAGTATTAACAGCATCCTGTCCTGTCATTGAATCAACCACAAAAAGTATTTCATGCGGATTTATTGCAGTTTTTATTGAGGATATCTCGTTCATCATCTCCTCATCAACAGCCAGGCGTCCGGCTGTGTCGATGATGACCACATCATAACCTTTTATCTTTGCTTCCCTGACAGAATTTTTAGCTATCTGTACCGGATTCATATTCCCATCTTCGGTATATACAGGTACTTCCACCTGCGATCCTATAATCTTAAGCTGTTCAATAGCTGCAGGACGATAGACATCACCTGCTACAAGAACAGGTGTTTTTCCTTTTTTATCCGTAACCCATTTGGCCAGTTTCCCGCTGAATGTTGTTTTCCCTGATCCCTGTAGACCGGCAATAAGTATAACAGCAGGATTATATTTTATATTAATATCAGTCTTTTCACCTCCCATCAGTTGTGCCAGCTCATCATGAACGATCTTGACCATCATTTGTGACGGGTTGACTGCCTTCAGCACCTCCTGGCCCAATGCCTTGGTTTTAACCGTATCGGTGAACTGTTTTGCCGTTTTAAAGCTTACATCAGCATCGAGCAGGGCTCTCCTAACCTCCTTAAGTGTTTCGGCAATATTTATCTCCGAGATTCTTCCCTGTCCCTTAAGTATCTTAAAAGATCTTTCCAACCGTTCACTTAAATTCTCAAACATCTTCTGAGGTTTTTTGTATTACATTCTTTCAGGCATATCAATCCCCAGCAGCCACATTCCTGAGCTTAGTGCTTTTGAAGTTACGTCCGATATGGCAAGACGCAGGTTCCTTGTCGGCTGATCCGGCTCTCCAAGAATTGTAAAGTCGTGATAAAACTGGTTATATTCCTTTGCCAGTTCGTAACAATAATTTGCTATGATTGCCGGATTGTATTCTGCGGCGGCTTCAGATACCGTTGTTATAAAATTTCTCAGGACCTTTATAAGAACAAGCTCTTTCTCTCCTATTTTTGCAAGTTTGCGGAAATCAGTAACATACTTTATCCCCAGTTGATCTGCCTTTCTGAATACTGATTTTATCCTGGCATATGTATACTGAATAAAGGGTCCCGTATTACCGTTAAAATCGATTGATTCTGCAGGATTGAAAGTCATATTTTTTCTTGGGTCCACTTTCAGGATATAGTATTTCAGTGCACCCAGGCCTATCTTATTAAAGATTTCCTCTTTTTCCTTTTCAGAATAATCTGCAAGTTTTCCAAGTTCGAGCGAAACCTCCCTGGCTGTTTCTTTCATTTCACTGATAAGATCATCAGCATCCACCACAGTACCCTCGCGGGATTTCATTTTACCCTCGGGTAGTTCTACCATTCCGTAAGAGAAATGTATTAATCCTTCAGCCCATTTATATCCGAATCTCTTAAGAACCGCCCTAAGTACCTGGAAATGATAGTTTTGCTCATTCCCAACAACATAAATACATTTGTTGAAACTATAATCTTTCTGTCTCATCACAGCTGTTCCTATGTCCTGAGTTATATAGACTGCAGTCCCATCAGAGCGCAGCAGGAGTTTCTGGTCAAGTCCTTCAGAACTTAAATCAATCCATACCGAATTATCGTCTTTTCGAATAAGAATATCTTTTTTAAGAGCTTCAAATACTATATCACGGCCAGGCTGCCATGTTTCTGATTCGTAATAGATCTTATCAAAATCGACTCCCAGTGCCCTGTATGTCTCATCAAATCCCTTATACACCCAGGAATTCATCATCTCCCACAATTCTATTGTATCACTATCTCCCTCTTCCCATTTAAGAAGCATATTCCTGGCTTCTTTTATCGCCGGAGCAGAATTCCTTGCCTCATTCTCTTTTAATCCCTTCTTTAACAGGTCGTTTACCTGTTTTTTATATTCTTTTTCAAAAAGGACGTAGTATTTTCCAACGAGATGATCACCTTTAATTCCTGATGATTCAGGTGTTTCTCCATTTCCATATTTCTTCCAGGCCAGCATCGACTTGCATATATGTATTCCTCTGTCATTGACAATGTTTGTTTTTATCGCCCTGTGTCCGCATACTGACAGAATACGGTAAAGAGAGAAACCAAGCAGGTTATTTCGAATATGACCAAGGTGAAGTGGTTTATTGGTATTCGGGGAAGAATATTCTATAAGAATTGTCTCCGGGCTTTTTACTTTACATTCAGAAAATAAATCTCTTTTGGAAGCCATTTTGTGGAAATAGTCAATCCACCATAAATCGGAGACTTCGAGATTAAGAAATCCTTTGATCACGTTATATCCTTTTACAGCAGGAAAAGACTCTATGAGATATTTACCTATTGTATCACCTGTCCTTTCAGGTGTGTTTTTTGAATAACGCACCAAAGGAAATACAATGAGTGTGAAATCGCCCTTAAAATCCTTTCTGGTCTCCTGTATCTGGATCAGTTCATCACCCGGATCACTCTTATAAAGATTCCTGACAGCTTCTTTTATTTTTTCTGTAAGAATTTCCTCCATACATTCTTGCAAAATTTCAGGCTGCTAAGATAGCATTTTAATAAATTGACTTAAAACAAATCATAGCCAAAACAGGAATGATTTAAATCATAAGTTTATGCAAACAACCGAAAATATTTGACTACTGGACAATAATTTTTGATGAAGAGCAGATTAAAAGTGAGTTTATTATTAAAAGAAGTGTTATTTTTATATCAAAATTGATAACTATTTAATTATTAATATTTTTTAAGTTGGAACAAAATAATATATACATTGAACCCACAAACAAGACTCCCCAGATAGATCTTAATCAACTTACAGGAGAATTGATCTTTTCTGGCAAATCAATTCCTGAAAATGCAGCCGACTTATACGAGAAAATTTTGAAGTGGATTACAGAATATGCGGTTAATCCACGCCACACAACAAATCTGAGACTTAATCTTGAATACTTCAATACAGCCTCATCCATCTGGCTGGCAAAAATAGTAAAGGTTCTCTGCGCAATTGAGAAGCCGGAAGCAACACTTATGGTTCATCTTTATTTCCATATCGAGGAATTTGACAGTATGGATATCGAAGATCTCAAGGATGCTTTAAGCCCTATTATTGACATGATCGGAACGCCAGCCGTAAGCCTGGGTATTAAAATATATGGGACAGATGAAAACGGTGAAATTCTTAAGGAATCAATGGTTCTGATTTAAACGGCTCTTTAAACTTATTCTTTATTTTACATTTTTTCATTTTTTTGGCCTAACTTTATTAGGCCATTTTTAATTAATTATCATGTATAGGATATTATTATTATTGTTATCTATTTTAAGTGTTATGAGAATTTATTCCCAGGGCAAATTAGCTGACAGACAGCCTGTTGCAGCAGGTAGTTTTTATGAATCAAACAAGGGTGTTCTTTTAAAGAATATAGCAGGTCATTTTGCTGATTGCAGTAAAACACCTGAGAACTGGAATGTAAGGGCAATTATAAGTCCTCATGCAGGATATGTATTCTCAGGTACTATAGCAGCTTCAGCAATCTCCGCAACACCAAAAAATGGTGATATCAAGAATATTTTCCTGATCGGCTCCAGTCATGTAATGGCATTTGACGGGGCATCGATATATAACATCGGTGACTTTATTACACCTCTCGGAAAAGCAGAAGTAAACAGGGAAATTGCCAATAAGCTCAAGAATGAGAACAAGGTATTTGATTTTCCTGTCACTGCACACAATCAGGAACATAGCCTGGAGGTTCAGATTCCCCTTATTCAATATTATTATGAAAAAACACCTAAGATAGTCCCGATAATTATCGGTACAAACAATATAAATACGATCAAATCGATAGCTGAAGCTCTCAGACCATATTTCATTCCTGATAATCTCTTTCTCATAAGCAGTGATTTCTCACATTATCCATCCTACAATGATGCCATCGAAGTTGATAATAGAACTGCCGAGGGTATTGTATCAGGTGATCCAAAGGCATTTCTTACTGCTCTTAATGAAAATTCAGCAGAAAATATTGACGGATTGGCAACAAGTATGTGCGGATGGGCCTCAGGACTTATGCTTATGTATCTGGCTGAAGGTAACAGCAATCTTGAATTTCAAAGAATAGACTACTGTAATTCAGGAGATACTCCTTATGGAGACAAAGAGAGGGTTGTGGGATACCATGCTATTGCACTTACTGAAAATAAAAATAACACAAATACAAATAAAGAATCATCTGCAGATCTTTCATTCACAAAATCGGAAAAAGATCAGCTATTTGCTATTGCCAGAAACAGTATAAAAACAATGTTAGATGAGAGTAAACGGATTACCATTGATGAAAAAAAGATTCCCGAAGCACTTAAAAAACAACTGGGAGCATTCGTAACTTTAAAGATTGATGGTAAACTGAGGGGTTGTATTGGAAGATTTATATCATCCGATCCTCTTTATGAGGTTGTAAGGGCATCAGCTTTATCTTCTGCCTTTGAGGATACACGGTTTCTTCCTCTTTCCAAAGAGGAATATGACAAAATAGATATGGAGATAACAGTCCTGGGACCAATGAAGAAAATCAATAAGATCAATGAGATTGTTCTGGGGAAACATGGCATATATATAAAAAAAGATTTTCGGTCAGGGACAATGCTGCCTCAGGTAGCAACGGAAAATGGATGGAATGTTGAACAATTCCTTGGTTATACATCGAGAGATAAAGCAGGACTTGGATGGGATGGCTGGAAAAATGCAGAGCTCTACATCTATGAGGGTCTGGTACTTGAAGAAAAGAAAAAGTAACTATGTATCATGTTGTTGGAACAGCTCTTGCTGTTTCTGTATTATATTTAATAAGTTATACTTTTTACCGTATAGGGCTTTTTTCCCTGGCCCGTCACAGAAAAATCTGGAATTCCATTCTTGCTGTCACATTTCTTATTACGGCACTGGCAGGTTTGTTTCTTGCCCTGCAGATTAATTATAAATGGGATTTACCTGTAATAAAGTCTATACTCAAATGGCACGTTGAAACAGGAGCAGGACTGGCAATCACCGGAATATTTCATTTTATATGGCACCTTGCCTATTTTACCAGGATATTTAAAAAAACAGAAGAGCCACGGAAATTAAGCGGTTTTCAAAAGATGAGCTCTTCAGACATTGCTGTTAACCTGTTTGTTATAGGATTTACAAGTATGTCTGTTCAGATCCTGCTCATAAGGGAAATAATGAATATTTCCGGGGGTTATGAACTGACAGCAGGAACATTTCTTGCATCCTGGCTTATTACGTCTGCAATAGGTGCTGCAGCAGCAGGTAGTTCATCATTGAATGATATCAGGAGAATAAATCTGGTATTTTCAATAAGTCCCATAATATCAATTATATTGCTTATTCTTTTATCAAGACTTTTTCTTCAATCAGGAGAGACTCCTTCGTTCCTTGTAAGTATGATTTTTACTTTCCTGGTACTGATCCCATTCTGTCTGGTATCCGGTTTCACCTTCGTAAAGCTGTTAGCAGCAGCCAGATCGGCAAATGATTTTATTCCCGGAAAATCTTTTTCAATAGAAACAACAGGTGGCATTGCAGCCGGTTTATTAATATCGGTACTGACAGCAGGTTTTTTTAATACATATCAGCTTCTATTCACGATTATACTGATGTCGGTAGCATATACCATTCTGACATTCTACCTTAAAGAGAGAAATAAGAAAATAATTGTAAAAGTATTCTTAGCACTTCTGGCTACTTTTTTTATTGTATCACATCCTGATATATTATTCAGGCAGTTACTTTTGCCAGGTATTAAAGTTACAGATACCAGGGAGACTCCCTACGGAAATATAACATACGGGGAATATGGAGGTGAAAAGAGTATTTATTATAATCAGAGGCTTCTTACATATGTTGATGATGTTGCTGAACGAGAGGAGAATATACATTATGCAATGCTTCAGAAGGATGAACCTGAAAAAGTACTGCTTATCTCGGGTTCTCTGAAATCACATCTGCCGGAACTGAAAAAATATCCCGTTAAGAAGGTTATTTTTATCGAAAGAGATCCTGAACTTATTAAAGCTGAGACTGACCAGGTTGACCCGGAAGATACAGAGCTTATAGTTAAAAACAGGGATGCCTTCAGGTATATTAAGGACAAAGGAGATCAGCTTGATGCTATTCTGCTTCTTATACCTCCTCCTTCCACCCTGGCATTAAACAGATATTATACAACTGAATTCTATGATGATATAAAGGAAAGACTCGTGTCGGGAGGTATTTTCATGTGTTCACCGGGAATCTGGGACAACTACCCGAACAAAGAGTCAATAACGTTATATTCATCGGTTTATAATAGTCTTAAAGAAGTTTTTACTAATGTAAAGCCTATTGTAGGTAACAAGCTCTATTACATTGCATCAGACAATGATTTATCGGCGTCAATCTGCAAGCTGACAGAAAAAAGAGGGATTGATAATATTTATGTTGGTTCCGATTTTCTTTCTGATGACCTTATCGAGAATAAAAGTGCAGAGGTCATTTCTCTTCTTGACAAAAGTGTAAGAGAAAACAGTACGGCATTCCCGATAGCAAGTTTTCACTTCCAATCCTATCTCTTAAGTAAGAATATTAACGAAAAGGTACCTGCAATCATAATAATGATTTTGGTGTTCATATTGCCTGTTCTGTTCATACGGAGAAGCAATTTCATGATGTATTTTGGTGCTGCAGGCCTGGCCGGTTTTGAAATAGTAGTTTTATTGTCAATACAGCTTACCATAGGTAATATGTACCAGTTAACAGGTGCGATACTCGCTCTTTTTATGGCAGGACTGGCGGCCGGATCGGGTATAAATCTCAGATTTTTGGATCGTATTCCGCTTAAGATAAAAGCCTTGGTCCTCGTTGTTTATTATGCTATAATTGCTCTGATAATTAATTTTTTGTTATCCACCAGTACCCTTACGGCTGCAATATTTATTATTATTTTTTCTATTCTGCTCCCCTCATTCTTCACAGGACACATATTCAGGTCATTGACTTTCACTGACAATAACGGTTCAGCCTCTGCCATTACATATGGA
>CAZOZU010000063.1:0-8655 GCA_964584355.1 uncultured Rikenellaceae bacterium | reverse complement strand
CATTACCATAATGGAAGGGTTCTCCTCTACCCTGATATAGTCGCAAGAATAACTAAAATGGCAAAAGTATCAGGATTCCGTGAGCGATGCAGAATAATTATTTTACAGACAATAAGGTCGAGGGAAACAGAGAAACTCAGTAAAAAACTCCACGATGAGATTCTGCCGCAGGTAGCAAAACTTAAGCCAAGGATTGAAGAAAAACTTGATCTTGACAGTATTCTTCCTAAAGATAAGGATGAGGATAAAAATCCTGACTGGTCAACAGTCTTTGATGATTCAGAAGAGATATTCAAGACCATGGAGGAGCTGACAAAGCTGCAGATGGAAGGAGCCGATGTTTATATGTCGGCATTTGCCAATCTTAAGAATTTCGATTTTTTTAAAGACTTTCAGAACTGGTTCGTGCCTTTTTACCCTGATCATGAAGTACTTAATGAGGTATTCAAAGACGAGGTACTGGGGCCTGGAACAAATGAACTGGCTGAAGCAATGTACCAGACTCCTTTTATATGTAATTCCGATAAGTACTCCCTGATACTTAATCTCAAATATCTGCCAGCATCACAAAAATCAATGATGCTTAAGGTTTTTCGTATGGAGCTTGAAGGATTACAGCAATTAAATGAAGATGAGTCTGTTACAGATCCCAGCAAAAAATTCAGGACCAATGTAACACAGTATCTGCAGGATATTTACAGGTTCTTTAAGCTTTCGCCTTACCGGCAGGAATTTGAGGATATATTCACAGGCAGGCTTGATATTTATAATTCAGAATTCTTCGGGCTGACCTGTAATGCACCCGAAGCAGAATCAGGGCTTGCAGATTATTTCTTCAACAAGGATTTTTATGATGACGCCCTTTCCTTATTCCTCAAGCGTGTAAAAGAAAAACCTGATGATGCCGAGCTATATGAAAAGATCGGTTTCTGTTATCAGCAAGACTATTATTATGAAGAAGCTTTGAAGTATTATAAGATGGCAGAACTTATCGACAGAAAAGTATGGACACTGAAGAAGATCGGATTATGCTTGCGCAGGCTCGGCAAGAATGAGGAAGCTATAGAATATTATATTCGGGCAGGAGAAATGGAACCGGGGAATATACATACTACAATAATGACAGCCCATTGTTTTCTTGATCTGAAGGAATATGAAAAGGCACTGAAGTATTACTTCAAGATAGAATACAATGAACCTGGTAATCTAAAGATATTGAGACCCATAGCATATTGTTACTTTGCTCTTGGCAGATTTGATGATTCAGAAAAATATTATGAACGGTTATCGGCCGGAAAACTAAATGCCCATGATCTTATCAATATAGGTCATTTGGCATTATGTCGTGACAATAAGAAAGAGGCAATTGATTATTACCGGCAGAGTATTGTCAGTGGTAAATTATCAAAAAATCAGTTCCTGGAAATATTTGGAGAGGACAGGAGTCTGCTTGTCAGGCTGGGTGTAAATCCTGATGATTTGCCAATACTGCTTGATTATCTGCTATTTATCATCGTCTAGATCTGAAGTATCCTGAGATGGTGGCGGCGGTGGAGGAGGCGGACCGGGAGAAGGTCCCTGTTCCATATCGTGATGAAACGACTTTCTCTGCAAAGAATCCTGTCGGCTATCAGGTCCCGGCCTCCTGTTATAGGAAGAATCGTTCCTGTGTCTTCTGCTTTGCCGAATCATCTCCTGCCGACGTTCATCCATCTCCTTAAGCCTTGTAATCTGTTCTTTTGTAAGCTTTGAATCAAGTTCTTTCCTCATGGCCTTTAAGTTTGATTCAGACTCCTTCCTGAAATCAGTCATCAGGTCGCTGTTCAGTTTAGCATATTTATCAAGAATCTTCTCTATTTCGGCTTTTTGCTTATCATCGGGTTGTATAGTCTTAAAGAAGCCCTCCATAAACCTGTCTTCAGAATAATATAACCTTACAGGTTTAAGCTTTTGTATCCTCACCTGGGCTGAGGTAAGCCAACCGAGGATAAATCCTATTAACAGGATTATGATAACTATTAAAACTGGTTTTGCTTTCATGTATTTTCTATCTTAATTTCCGGTTAAAAGGCAAACAATTGTCTCATCGTAAGAATCACCCAGGCCCAGGAATGAATTGAATGAAAATGAATCCTGTGTGATAAAGATCGATAACATTAAAATAATTATAGCTGCTATTCCTGTAAGAGCAATCCTGTAAGAGACCCGGTTGAGGTTCTTCCTGAATTCCATCGTGTTATTTACAGCAAGTTTTACTGAAGATATTCTGCCAGTAATCTTTTCTGTAAATCCATCCCTGAAGTTAAATGATATACCGTCATTTTCCAGCTTATGGGCTATTTCTTCCGCATCTTCATGAGGATCAAGGTATCTGACAATAAGTTTCTTTAATTCGTAAGGATTCATAATACTTTTAATTTTTCTTTTAATTGTACCTGTGCTCTTGACAGTCTTGAGAGCACAGTACCAAGCGGGAGATTAAGGATTTCAGCAGTTTCCTTTGTGGAATAACCCTGCAAAAGTCTCATTGTCACAATGATTCTGAACTTAGGATCAAGGTCTGCAAGTGCTTTTTCAACAATTTCCTTTGCTTCCACTTTTTCTTCATTTCCTGAATCTGCAATCTCCACTTCACTCATTTCTTCATTCTCTTTATGGGAAAACATTGAAAAGAAACGTTTTCTTCTTTTAATCTCATTCAGAGTAAGATTTACTGCTATTCTCTGAATATATGTCGATAATTTTGCCTCGCCTCTGAAATTGTGTAAAGAATTATAAAGATTAATAAATACTTCCTGCCCAATGTCTTCGGCATATATTGTATCTCCGAGCATCCCTTTAACTATACGGGCGACATTTTTTCGGTATCGTTCCACTATCTCTCCAAATGCCAGCTTGTCACCATCCAGTGAAGCCTTAACCAATTCATCATCGCCAGCCAGCTTGTAGGATCCTCTCATTATTCTCTGATATATAGACAATGGTTATGAATTATATATTCCCTATTGTTAATTTTTATTAACATTAGGTAATATTTACCATCCCTGTACAGGGTCGTATTCACTTATCAGGTTTATTTCATAATCATTTGTATATCTGATAAGAAACAAGCATTGATTTTCGAATCCGTCGTTTCTTGTTTTTCGGCGGAAATCAAACCTGGTTTGCAAAAGGTCAGGATTGTGAATCTCGGGATGCGAAATAAATCTCCTTCCATGTAGTGCCAGTCCACTTATAAAAAAATATGCAATATCATATCCCTGCCATGCATAACTCAGTTCTGCAGGCTCGGTGCAGAATTTCTTCCTGAAGTCGGAAGTAAAATCCCTCACGTCTTGTTTCGAATAATCTATCCAGTAGGGAGAATACATAAGAATGTTAAGTTCGAACAGGTACTTAGGATCAAGGTTATCAATTCCCCTCATTGCCGGATATCCGAAGACCTTTATTTCATAGTTTTTTGAGAGAGTATGAATATCCATCAATGATTCACTTATTACGGAAGCATCTTCAGAAGCAATGATAATTACGTTTCCATAATCCTCTGAAAGGGCCTGTGAGAGCCTGTTGATAGAATCATTGTAAAACACTGATCTGCTGTAAAAAAGGAATTCCTTGAATTTGATCTCCTCAAATGGCAACCTTTGGCTCAGCTCGTTTAATATCCTCTCCCTGAAGTATTCTATTCCCGGATCTAATCCGGCGGTATCAGCATGTATGAAGACAAAATTGTCGTTATAGTATTCTGTTATTCTTTTTGCTATTGTATTTTGAGCTACTTCCAGTGATGAATTGGCCATGAAGAGAGTCGGATTTTCAATAAGTGCTGAATTATTCATAAGAGGCACCGGAGATACGACAGGTATTCTATGCTTACTGGCATATGAGGCAACAGCAACCAGGTTATGTGAATAAACCGGACCAATAATAAGGTCCATATCTGATAATATATCTTTACGAATAAGCCTTGTTACCTCAACTGTATCACTCTTAATATCATACACATGAATATTTATATCCAGTCCCAGTGCACGTAGTGTATCTGCAGCGAGCAGGATACCTTCATACATCTCAAGGAATCCAATACTTCTGGAATATATCCAGTCGTCTGAACGATCTAGAACCTTGTAGATTCTGTTACCTCTCATAAAATTTGAGGAATCTATATCCGTTCTTACGGCATTCTCTTCAAGATAGAAAGGCAGCAATACAGCAATATCCATGGAACCTCTAAGGTTTTTCACCGGTGTATAAACCGATGGTATTGTCATTAATTCAGATGGTTCAGTATCAATTTCCATACTGTCAGCTAATAATATTTCGCGCATATCTCTTTCCTGTACTGTATCACCAGGTATCCTTATATAATCGCCAACCTGGGGAAATCTTATATTCCTGTTTTCTTTTCTCAGTTCCCTGAGGGTAACTCCATACTGTTCAGCTATTGATGACAGTGATTCTCCCCTGACTACTTTATGAAAAACAGAAGTTTTCATCTCCACCTCGAACTCATTTCTGACTATTTTGAATTCTCTCCTTGGAACAGCAATTTCTGCTCCCACCGGCAGCTTATTTATATCAATACCCGGATTTACTGTAACAATCTCATTTTCAGAAACACCGTATAATTTTGACAGAGCATATACTGTTTCACCCGGCTGGAGCTTATGATAAATAAATTTGGACTCGTCCCTATGTGATGTGATAGTAATATCCTCCCTATAAGGTACTCTCAAAAGTTGTCCCTCATTAATACCATAAAGTGCGGGAGGATTTTCCCTGGTAAGTTCCTCAACAGTTATTCCATAGGCTTTTGAAATAGAATATGCTGTTTCACCTTTTTTTACCTGGTGCATATAATATGCTGTACCTGAAATAATAACTTTATCCTTTGATCGTTCGACTACAACCTGTCCAACCGATTGAAGGCTAATTACCAGAATAAGGAACAGTGCGGGCAGAGTTTTATAATAATCTCTGATACTCATCTTACCGATGTTTATAATTTTTCAAGGAATTCCCTGCAATTCATTTCAATTCTGTCATGTATATTCGATATATCTGTTTTCATGAAATGTTCACCTGTTATTTTTTCGTACAGTTCAATATATCTATCCGAGACCTGATTTACAAATTCATTTGTCATCTCAGGTACTTGCTGACCTTTTTTCCCCTGGAATCCATGTGTCATAAGCCATTCCCTTACAAATTCTTTTGATAACTGTTTTTGTGGAAGATTCTCATCAAATCTTTCCTGATATTCGTCGGCATAAAAATACCTGGAGGAATCCGGAGTATTTATCTCATCTATCAGGTATATATTGCCTTCTTTTTTACCAAACTCATATTTGGTATCAACAAGAATTAAGCCATGTTCGGCTGCTATTTGAGAACCTCTCAGGAATATCTCCATTGAGTATTTCTCTATCATGTCATATTCGTCTTCGGGAATAAGTCCTCTCTTAATGACCTCATCACGCGAAATATCTTCATCATGATGTCCATGTTCAGCTTTTGTTGTTGGTGTAATTAATGGTTCAGGAAATTTCTGGTGTTCTCTCATACCATCAGGCACTGGAATACCACAAATTTCTCTTGCTCCTGCTTTATATGTTCTCCAGGAACTACCTGTCAGATAAGATCTTACAATCATTTCTACCGGATATGGATCGCATTTATATCCGAATTTCACAGTTGGATCGGGAGTTGCGATCTTCCAGTTCGGAACAATATCTTTTGTAGCATCGAGGAACTTAGATGCAATCTGATTCAGCACCTGACCTTTATATGGTATTCCCCTGGGCAGTACGACATCAAATGCAGATATCCTGTCTGTGACAATCATCAGTAGATATTTATCATCTATATTATAGACATCTCTTACTTTTCCCCGGTAAATGCTTGTCTGACCCGGAAATTTGAAATCTGTACTTATTATTGTCTTATCCATATAATATTACTTAATTCTCTTCTTTATGATTATCATTGTTATTTGTACTATTTTCTTCACGTTCGTATGCTTTAACAATTTTCTTCACCAGGTTATGCCTTACAATATCACGTTCATCAAATTTAATTATTGAGACTCCCTCAATACCTTTTAAAATTCTTATTGCCTGCAGAAGTCCCGATTCATTTCTTCTTGGAAGGTCAATCTGGGTTGTATCGCCTGTCATTATGAATTTTGAGTTTATACCCATACGTGTCAGGAACATTTTCAACTGGTTTATCGTTGCATTCTGTGCTTCATCGAGTATCACGAATGCATTTTCAAGAGTACGGCCCCTCATAAAAGCAAGGGGTGCAATCTGTATTGTTCCGTCCTCCAACAATGTTTCAAGCTTCTTATAGGGCAACATATCATGCAGGGCATCATAGAGTGGCTGGAGATAGGGATCCAGCTTTTCTTTCATATCGCCAGGCAAAAATCCCAGTCTCTCACCAGCCTCAACTGCTGGTCGTGTAAGAATGATCTTTTTTACCTCCCGTTCCTTTAGCGCTCTGACTGCCAGCGCAATTGAGGTATACGTTTTTCCGGTTCCGGCAGGGCCTTCTGCTATTATAAGATCATTTAACTTATAATCTGAAACCAGAAGAAGCTGATTAACGGTTCTTGCCCTTACAGGTTTTCCTGTTATACTGAAGACCAGTATCTGTTCAAAATCACCACTTGAGGCAGTTTTCATATGTTCCGCATCGAGGAAATATTTTTCAATATCCTGCTCATCAAGACGGTGGTACTTATGATAGTATTCAATAAGTTCATTGAATTTCTCGGCAAATATTGTGATCTCTGACTCCTCTCCAAGGCATTTTATCTCATTACCTCGTGCAAGGATCTTTATTTTAGGGAAAAAGCCACGGATTTTATCGAGCAATTGATTGTTTGTGCCGAAGAAAACGACAGGATCTATATCCTCAAGAAAAATTATTATCTCTGTCATCAAATAAAAAACAATAAAAATGTTCTGCAGAATGGTACAAAGTAAGCTTATTTTTCTTTAGAAGATTATCTTTGCCATAAGTTTTTTCCCGATGGCAATTATTACGTTGACAACAGAATGGAAGCCTGAAGACATCTATCATGGAATCATAAAGGGTAAGTTATGCCGTATGTGCCCCGGGATTACAATAGTTGATAATGCTACCAATATCCCTGTTTTCAATATTTCACATGCCGCATTTGTCATCAGGAACACATGGAACAACTACCCTGAAGGAACAATACATATTATATGCGTTCATTCGGAGGTTGAGGCGGGCAAAAATTACCTCATTGTTAAGTCGAAAAATCATTTTTTTATTGGTACTGATAATGGGATTTTCAACCTGATCCTGAATTCCGATCCCGATGAGGTTGTAAGTATTGATCATAAGAAAAACACTGATGAACTAGAGATATTTGCCAGAGCTGCCGCTGATCTCGCAAAAGGGAAAAAGCCGGCAGACCTTGGCAAGAATCTGGGCACTATAAGTGAACGGATACCATTAAGAGCAACTATTGATAAAGATGTGATAATAGGTAGTATAATCTTTATCGATTCATATGGGAATGCAATTTCGAATATTACAAGAGAGATATTTCACAGGGTTTTTGAGAAGAAGAAATACAGGATTTTGATCCAGAGCAATAAAAATTACACTGAACAAATTGTGGAAAAATATGGTGATGTGTCAGTTGGCGAACTGCTTGCACGGTTTAATTCTCTCGATCTGCTCGAAATATCGATCAATGGAGCAAATGTCGCGGAGTTACTAAGCCTGTCACCTGGTTCGGTATTACGTATTGACCAGGCAGATAAACCGGCCTCACCCAACCGCCTCTTTTAAAAACAACTGCTGATGAAGGATAAAAAGAGAAGTATAGAAGAATTCGAGAAGCTTCTGTCCGTCATGGATAAATTGAGAGAAAACTGTCCCTGGGATATGAAACAGACCTGGGAAAGCCTGAAAAAGCTGACCATAGAAGAGACATATGAGCTTGCTGATGCAATCTATTCAAATAATGCTGATGGTGTAAGAAATGAGCTTGGGGATCTGATGCTCCATCTTGTCTTTTATGCAAAGATAGGATCGGAAAAAGGCTTTTTTACAATTGCTGACGTTCTGAAAGGGATAAATGAAAAACTGATCTACAGGCATCCACATGTTTTTGCCGATGTGAAGGTATCCGGCTCAACGGAGGTTGAAGAAAACTGGGAAAAGCTGAAGATCAAAGAGGAAAATGGCTATAAACCGGTTTTATCAGGCGTACCATCATCGTTACCGGCGATTGTAAAAGCCAACAGGATACAGGAAAAAGTTCGAGGTGTGGGATTTGACTGGGAAAAACCTGATCAGATATGGGATAAGATGATTGAGGAGATCACTGAACTCAAAAATGAAATTACTAACCAGGATAAAGAAAAGATCGAATCGGAACTTGGAGATGTAATGTTCTCCATAATCAATGCATCAAGGCTCTATGGTATTGATCCTGAAGCCGCTCTTGAAAAGACCAACAGGAAATTCATAAAACGTTTCAATTACCTTGAAAAAGAGACTATCAGAAAGGGCACTTCACTTCACGACATGAGTCTTGATGATATGAATGTGATATGGGAAGAGGCGAAAAAAGAGGGATGACCCCCGTCCCCTACGGGGAATTACCCCCTT
>CAZOZU010000062.1:0-8681 GCA_964584355.1 uncultured Rikenellaceae bacterium | reverse complement strand
TCGTGAGGCTGTTTTTCCAGTTCATGTCAATATTTATTAAGGGACTGAACTGTTCATTTATGGTAACAACATCAATTTCATATTGTTGTATATAGTTATTCTGAAGATCCCGTATTGAACTTATGCCATATGTGTTTTCCAGATAGTTCAGGTTGGTAGTATAGCTTCCGATCTGAAATGTACTTCTGTATTGATGTGAAATATTTATGGAACGGAATACTCGTTGTACAAATTCAAACTTTGACAGTCCGTCAAATGTAATTCGCCAGTTCGGCATCATTCTTAATGCCGAGGGAAAAGTCGCAAGAGATACTTTCTCGGGATCTGTTTTAGTATAAGCAGCAAGAAATGCAGGTATCATTACCTCTCTTGATGTTAAGCCATATCCACTTTTATATGGACCCTCTATCGGGTCGCCGGTTACAGGATTAATATCCGGATTATATTCCGGATCGACTCCGGCTCTCTTCCTTGCTCTTCTCTCGGAAATAATTACCAGGTTTTCCTTGAATGCTTCAAAAGTTGAAGATAAATAATTATCCTTCTTTGATATTTTTTCAAATGCAGTGCCCCATGATATTACTGATATTGAGAAGTTTCCATTTACGATTCTATTGCGGGTGCTGTCAGGAAAATTGCCATTGGCATCAGCTATATAATAGGAACTAACTCCTTCAAGAAATCTCCTGTCAGCATTTAAATCAATCCTCAAACCGGGGAATGGTTCGATCATACTACGTGCAGAAATATCAAACTTATTGTTATATGTTGCCGGAGTATTAAGCAGGGTATCTGTTGAGAACCAGCCATTGGTTACAGCATTATCAAAAAATTTTCTGTCGCTGTATCCAAGGATAAATGGCCAGCCGGGTGCAATAACGTCATTATATTCCGACATCCCGAGATATTTTGTGCCGGGCATATAACCGGGGAGATACTGTCCTTGTGCTGAGGTGACAGTGAGGCTTAAAGATCTTATTCCCATCAATGCTCTGAGTAAATATTCACCCGTTACTATCAATGGACTACGTTTTACCGGTACCCGGCCCTCTATGGTTACCTTTGCTCCGTTTATCTGTTCCGAGGTTGTAAAGTTAATCCTGGAAGTGCTAACAATATCAACCTTACCTTTTACCTCTTCACCTGTCTCATTTACTATTATTACTTTAATATCTGTTGTCCCCAGGTTATGTACTATACCACGTATTGCATCGGGTCTGAAATTTACATTATTCCTGGTGTATGTCACTGTTCTGTATTCAGGTTTCCTTCTTTGTGCAGCCCCCGGACGGGTATTGTTCTCGACATTCTTCAGAAATCTGGATTTGTTATAAAGAGTCGAGAGGTTGGCCATAGTTGTAAAAGTAATTTCATTATGGTTCTTGATTGAATTACCTATATTTATGTTCATGGTATCGGGGTACAGGGGGCCGGCCAACCATGAATAATCTGCTCCGAAACGGGCATTGGCGTTCATCCATGAGAGCAATGGCAACTTATTAACAGGAATTGTATATGTCGCATTAACGAAGTGGTTATAGGTTGTTGTCCTTCCAAAATTCTTCAGATTTGTCATGACAGAATCATGCCAGAGCTCATACCTGTTACTGTATCTTTCCCTGTCAACGCCACCTTCCGGCTCATCTATTCTTGCAAGGTTTGTTGCTGTAAAATCGACTTTTAATTGTCGTGTAACATCATATTTGAAATCATATATCCTGCTCCATTCGAAATCCTTCCTGAAGGTAGGAGTAATACGCAGGTATGGATTATTTATGTTTCTCATTTTCACCTCATTATAATAACGTGCCAGGTCGGTTCTGAAAGAGACGCTTTTTGGAAAAATATAGAAATTAAAATCCTTAACCAGTTTGAATACAGAGCGGTTTAGAAATTTTACATTTTTAAAAGGGGTGATATTGGCAGGTTGAGCCTGATAGTTATAAGCTAAACCGCCTCTGTAGTTTTTCTCAATATTGATTTCAGTTTTTATGTTGCTTCTGTATATTTCGTTATAGGTGTAGTTGACACTCAGGTTGGCAAGGTCCCATAAATGAGGTTTTTCTCCTCTTTTTGTTATTCCTGCATTACTGACGGTGATAGTTTTTCTTCTGGTAAAATCCTCCGAGATTTTTTTTATAGAATCCCGTACAGTATTGTCTTCGGCATTACGGAGAGCATCCTTCAGCGGTATATCAGGATCGAGCGGATTATACTGGGGTCTTATTCTTGTTTCGGAATAACCTACATAAACAGGAATTCTCACGCCTACCTCTTCGGGGAAGAATCTACCAAGTTCAATTGTTGAAGAAAGATCATATTTCATAACCTGTTCTTTGCTTCGCTCGTTTACTTTTTTATCTATACTACCCCAGCCGGGAGTGCTTGTCTGCCCGACAACATCAACGGTACCAAGGTCTGCCATCCGTGCCTGCAGGTGAGCATTGGCTGCCCAGCCTCCATTTTCAATAAAATCACTTAATCGCAGCTCATTCACCCATACTTCCACACCTTTAGGCTGGCCGTCATCAGTTATAGGATTTCTTGTTCGTATGGGATTTCTTATTCCTATCATTATAACCTTTACATTGCTGAGATTGGGATTCCCTGATACTGAGATCCTGTGACCTTCGCTCATATAAACATAAACATCTGAAACACTTAACGATGATCCATCCTCAAGTAGTTTTCTGTTTCTTGCCTGTTTAGCATCCTGGAACACTGTAAGATCGATATTGAAGCTGTTTTCTTCAGGCCACACCAGTGCTCTTGAGGCATCAGACTTATTATCATATCGTCCGGGTGGAGTAAGTGTCAGCGGAATTTCATATTCATAGAAATTGCTTTTATAGTCAGATCCTATTCTTATGAAAGTTGTCAGTTCGCCATCTATGAGAGGTTGTCCTAAGAGTGCTTCAGCATGAACCTCCATGCGTAACCGGCGGTACTGCCTGATGTCAAGACTAACATTCCTGAAGGCAGCACGTGCATCACCATCTTCAAGATTCTGGACCTTTAATACCATCGACTGTTCGTTAAGCTGACGCAACTGGGGATTTGACGGGTCAGTTATCCTGTCGAATCCTGGAGGAAGAACATAATTAACAGGTTCTTTACCTGAATTTTCTTCAATACTCACTGAACTAATCTCAAATGTACCGTCGGTTGTTTCGGGTACAGTAACCCTCTCACCACCTTCCATGAAAGAAATGTTATATTTCCGCCACTCAGCCCTTACCAGGTCAAGATCAGCATATCTCATTATTACAGGTTCATTAAAATCCTTTAGGAACATTCTCATAAACCTGATAGATTTAAAATCACTGATTGTACCAATTACTCTTTCATAATCAGTAATCGGAACCTTGAACTGGTACCATTTCACACTTGATTTATCACCATTTGCCAGTGTAGCTTCATACTCGATCTCATCCACAATATAATTTGTTCCAACAATAAGGTCGCCCGGCCTTATACTTATCCTGTACTGGTAATAGCTTTCTGTTTCGTTCAGGGTGTTATCACGGTTTATATCCTCCATGTCGGGAAGTGTTGATCCTGATGTCGGATATGGTTCCAATGACATTTCCGATGTCGGTGAATTTCCTTCCTGCCCATTATATTTCTTATATCGTTCAATAATACCCAGTTCCTCATAGTCATAACGTGATCCCCTGAAATAATGAAAGTCATCTCCTGAGGGATCTTCCAGAATGTCACTGTATACTGCCGGTGAAGTAATTGATTCAACTCTTTGAAGATAATCCGAAAAATAAGTCTGTTCATCCTGGTTTATCAGGCCATCAAGGCCAACATCCTGGTAGAGACGGGATCCGGGGTCATTATCAAAAGCATTCACCACAGATTGTACTGTTGGTACTCTTCCCCATGAAGTAGTATCAACATTTATAGGTTCCGGAGATCCTGGCAGTCCATGCTCAAAGCTTTTTCTTGAGTCTCTGAGAATATCCTCTGAAATGTTACCCAGATTAATATACAGGTCTCCTCCCTCATGATCAGGATCCTCAACAAACGGATCCATAAGCCAGAACTTGATATATTGAATATTTGCTGTTTCAAAATCGCTGGTGAGTACCTCTCTCATAATACCTCCCCACCGTGTTTCCGGATCATTCAGTTTTCCGTCAGAATTCATACCCTCCGAATAGGGGCCGGGATCAGTATCAAAATTATAAGGCCCCTTTTCGTCGGGATAATATGCAAGGTTAAGAACTGTGATATTAGTAGGAATGCCTGTTGTACTTTCACGGTAAGGGAAGATCTCATTCTCATAGATCTCCCTGACAAAATGACTTGATTGAGTATCAGGATTATCTTTAATATGTTCCGGTGTTGATGATCCGTTCCTCAGGAATATCGGGTCGATAACATACCATGCCAGTTTAGCCCTGTTATAGCCGCTTATCAGATTATCGTTAAAACGTGCTTCAGGAAATATAAGATCCTGTCCCTGCGGAATACTCGCAATTGTCCATGCATTGAATGACTTGAGATCAAGAGGGATCTCACTTGCCTCAAAATCATCGATATATGAATTTCCGGCACTTGAAATAGCTTTTGAGTGACCCGGGATAAGGTGAGCGAACTCCCCAAAAAAGGATAATGAAGAAGGAGTCTTTGTATCAAGAAGTGGAATTTTGTCAATGATACTTGTAAGCATCCGGGATTCTGTTTTATAAGATGTATTCAGTCCCCAGATAGTATTTGAGATAGGCTCTTCACCATAGTTAACTTTCTGTGTATATGGTCTTTCATTAAGATGAAGGATGGTACCTCCGACATTGAAATTGTCAGAAAAACGATAATCAAGGTGTGTACCCACAAGGGTCTTCATCTGAAAACCAAAAAATTGATTACTTTCAAGGGAAACCTGAATAGGTGTTTGAGATTCAATCAATGCTGAATTAATAATGCTGACCGTACCCATATTATAATCGACTGTATAGTCAACATTCTCAGTAAGAGTCACACCCCCGGCAGTTACAATTACCGAACCCTGAGGTATATTTATCGCATTCAATTGTATTTCAGATCCCGACTGTGAAGAGTATTGTCCTTCCAGAACGAATTTATTTTTTTCGGCCATTTGTTTGGCTATTGTCTGGGTCGAATCGTAGAGTTCCTGAAACACATATTTTTCTGCCAGCCGCGAATCATTTATCTTTTTTCTCAGGTGACTGCCAAAAGGTTCGAGAACAGGAAATACTATCTTCCCCCGGTCCGTTATAACAGTCACACCGTCAACATAATCAAAATAACCATCCGATTCTCTGTCGAGTTGTGAATTCAGCATATCAAGCCCTAACATTTGGAGAAGTATCTGATCTTCAAGTTTATCTTCAGGCAGGTAGTTAATAGAATTACCTGTTTCGTCATCCTGATAAAGTACATGCAATTCAAAATCGTTCCTGTCAAGCCTCCCTGATCCGAGCGAATAAATGTTTTTCATCATCAGGTTCCATGTTGGCAGTTTAGGAGTCAGTGTTGTCCCCTTCAGCAGTTTAAGAAAGAGAGTCTGTGGTGCCGTAATCCCGTCTGTTGAGAATTCTCCCACCTTAAATACTTTACCGTTAATTGTATATTCAAATGCAACAGCAAGTACTTCATCAGTATTAAGAGCAGTATTGAGTGATATATATCCAAGTTGTTTATTGAGTGTATATTCCCTCTCATTAAGTTTACGGGCGTTTTCAATTTTTTCATAATCACGACCAATCTGAAAATCCGGATACAATGGGTCAAATGCATTGGTTACCTGGTCAACATCCCTTACACTTGTATATACTGTATTCAACTGTTCATACATCCTGTTTACATCATTATCGGGATATAAAGGGACACCGGTACTCTCCTGGAATTCAGGTATATTGTTGTAGATGTGATTTCTGTTTTCTGCCAGGTCCATGAATGCCACAATATTACGGTTACTCCCCTCTTCAAAACGGCTTGTTTTATTTGTCACCCATACTTCAATCCTTTCGATATTTACACCTGAACTGATAATTGGCAGGCTTTTTAATGCTTCATCATATATATCTCTGAAATAATGAGAAAGGAAGAAGTGTCTGTTTGCCTCATATTCATCAGCAAATATCTCAAAATCTGTAAGTTGAGCTCCTCCCTCTACCTGTACAACAGATGATTCACCTTTCTGCTGCGAAAGGACAGTGGTAAGGGTAAGCTTTCCAAATTGCATCTCTGTTTTTAGTCCGAAGAGACTATAACTTCCTGTTATCAGGGTTCCTGTGAGGGGAAGAGTTACATCACCGGCCTCAACCTTTTTGAGTATCTCATCTTCCTTTCCGGTATATTGAAGTTTGGTCCTGTTTTCAAATTCGAACAATGCATCAGTATTGTAGTTCACTCCCAGCTGCATTTTGTCACCAATAGTTCCTGTGACATTCATCTGTATCTTTTCTTTGAAGTCGAAAGTAGGTATTGTTCTCAGTTTTTCTGAGAGGGTCGGATTTTGGGTACGTGAAATATTGATCCCGAATATCAATTCGGCGGATCCCTGTGGAATGATGTTTATTATATTGCTTCCGAATATCTTATCAAATGCTTCCCCGCCAATTTCAATCTGAGGTATAAGTGTCGATCTGAAGCCTGATTCGTCTCCGGATATTCTTGATTGCCAGTAATCGCGCATTGCCCGGGAATACTCATATTTTCTAAATTCCTCAGGACTCATATATACGGGTGTGCGGTAATCAAATGACCCTACTTTTTTATAGATAACATATTCATCTTTATCCGGATCATAAACCACACTGGATTCAATATTTGATGGATTATCGAGAAAGAGAGGATTTTTTTTTGTTTGCACCCAGGGTATACCTGAAACATCTTCCAGTTTCAGCATTGATTTCCGCGTTGTATCAACACTCTGTACAGACTCCTGGCTGAAAGCTTCAGATGAGGCAAAAAGAAAAGAAGCAATCAGCACAGGATATAATAATACCAGAATATGTTTATGTGATATTCCTGATCCCAATCCGGCTAATATTCAGTGTCACAAGTTCTTAAGCGCCATTTTTATAAGCTCCTCGACAGTCAGGTCGTTGTTTTCCTGCAAAATCTTGTCAAGTACTTTAACGACAGCGCCTTTGGCAAACCCAAGCATTACTAATGCTGATAACGCTTCTTCTTGTTTTGTATTGTCTGAAAATGGAAATATTTCGCCGGTTAATGCATGTTTACCCAGTTTATCTTTCAGGTCAACAATAATTCTTTGAGCAGTTTTTAAGCCTATACCTTTAATGCCTTTCAGGGAGTTGACTTCAGATTCTATTATTGCTTTTTCTATTTCTGCCGGACTAAGTGATGAAAGCATCATCCTTGCCATAGATGCTCCAACGCCTGTCACTGATATCAGCAGTCTGAAAATCTCTCTTTCTTCCCTGTCAGCAAAGCCATAGAGTTGATGACTATCTTCCCTGATAACTTCATGTATCAGCAAATTATACTCCCGTTTACCCTCCAGTTTTGTATACGATGTGAGAGAAATATTAATAAAATAGCCTACTCCTGATGCTTCTATTGTCAGAAATGCAGGTGTAAGCTGTGTTATTGTTCCTTTAATATAATCTATCATTCCTGGTTTTCAGTGTTTAATATATCAGGTGGTAATTCATCAATTTTATCACTGTATGTTTCTATATCCTGATGCTTTAAAGGATCTTTTGTCAGTTCAGCATACATTTGCCTGTTTTTATATATTGTACATGCAAGGTATATCGCTTGCCGGAATGAATTTTCGGATGCTTCACCTTTTCCTGCAATATGAAAAGCTGTACCGTGTACAGGTGATGTTCTTACGAATGGCAAACCGGCTGTATAATTAACCCCGGAGTCGAATGATAATGCTTTAAAAGGGGCAAGTCCCTGGTCATGATACATAGCCAGTATGCCATCAAATTTGCTGAATGATCCGGCTCCAAAGAAACCATCTGCTGCATAGGGACCAAAGGTCATTATACCTTCTTCTCCGGTTTGTTTCATTGCCGGATAAATTATCTGAGCCTCTTCGGTACCCAGAAGTGAGTTATCGCCTGCATGGGGATTGAGTCCCAAAACAGCTATCTGGGGTTTACGGATCCCAAAATCGACTATCAGTGAATTATTCATCATTCTTATTTTATTTGCCACTGAGTCGATGCTCAACATCTCTGAGACTTTCTTCAGGGGTACATGACCTGTAACAAAACCTATTTTCATATTCTCGCTGATCATAAACATCAGAGCCTCATCAGCATTTGATTTCGATTTAAGATATTCCGTATGTCCTGAGAAATTAAATCTTTCCGATTGTATACTATTTTTATCTATTGGCCCTGTTATTAATACATTTATTGCCCCATTCTTTAAATCTTCTACAGCTTTTTCGAGCGAGATAAAAGCAGACTCTCCGCCCTGATATGTAGATTTTCCAAGTTCAACTCTCACATCGTCATCCAGACAATTGATCATATTTGCTCTCTTATTGTTGGCTTCTTCAGGGGATTTTATATTATTAAAACTGAAATTGGTGATATTCAGGGCCTTGCGGTGATATGCAGCCACCTTTGGAGATCCGTATACTACCGGTACACAAAAGTCATTAATCGCATTGTCCATGAGGGCTTTGATAATTACCTCATAACCTATACCATTAATATCTC
>CAZOZU010000061.1:0-8691 GCA_964584355.1 uncultured Rikenellaceae bacterium | reverse complement strand
TGCCGAAATGATGCCTAAAATGAATTCCATGCTGGATAAGCTTACAAAAAAGAATGTTATCCATAAAAAGAAAGCAGCAAACCTTAAATCATCAGCAGAAAAACATGTAAACAGCCTGAAATAATATACTGTATCAAAATAATTTAATTAGGCTGTCTCAAAAGCCTTTTTCTTGCCCCCTGCCCCCTAAAGGGGGTTCTGTAAATACTTGGTAATCTGCAAGTCTCCTTTAGAAGGGAATTTAGGGGCAATAAGAAATGAAGGGGCTTTTGAGACAGCCTATTTTTTTTATCCTTCAGTTTTCTTATCTTGCATACGGAATAAATTTTTTCGCTGTATGTCATTAAAAATAACCGAATGGGCTGTCGAGGACAGGCCCCGGGAAAAATTAATCCGGCAGGGTACCACAAATCTTAGTGATGCCGAGCTTCTGGCAATACTTATCAGCTCCGGGACAAAAGACAGATCGGCAGTTGACCTTGGCCGTGAACTGCTTAATAATGTGAACAACAACCTTAATAGTCTTGGTAAACTTACTATTGCCGACCTGAAAAAAATCCGCGGTATCGGTACAGCACGTGCTGTAACCATTGCTGCTGCTCTTGAACTCGGAAGAAGAAGAAAGCTTGCCGAACCACCTGATTACCTGCAAATTAAATGCTCACAGGATGTTGCTGATATTTTTCAGCCATTGTTATCCGATCTCGTGCATGAAGAATTCTGGATACTCTTTCTCAACAGGTCAAATAAAGTTATAGACAGAATGAGGTTGAGCCAGGGAGGTATAAGCGGAACAGTTACCGATGTAAGGATGGTGATGAAAAAAGCAATCGAATACCTTGCCTCAGGAATTATTGTTTGTCATAATCATCCGTCAGGTAATCTTAATCCCAGTGAATCAGATACAAAGATCACAAAAAAGATCAAAGAGGCTGGTAGTCTGATGGATATCCAGCTTCTCGACCATCTTATAATTTCTGAAAAGGATTATTATAGTTTTGCTGACAACGGTTTGCTGTAACGAAAAACCCCTCTGTTCCGCATTCGCGGAACACCTCCCCTGACGGGGAGGCAAAACACTTATATTACTGAATTACATTTAATTATGGGATTTCTTCTCCCCCTGGGGGGGAATTTAAGGGGGGTTATAATTTAGATTTCCTTTTTTTCACCCTGCCTTTGTCCATACACTCTTTCAGTAAAGTTTTTACTGTTTTTCCAAGGACCGGATGAACAAGATCAGGCACTAATTCGCATAATGGCACAAGTACAAATCTTCTTTCATGCAGCCTGGGATGAGGAATCACCAGTGTCTTCTTCTCAAATTTCCTGCTTCCATAAAAAAGTATATCTATATCAATTATTCTGGATGAATATCCCTTTTCATTCCTTAATCTGCCCATATTAGCCTCTACCATTAATATTCTGCCCAGCAAACCCGAAGGCTTAAGTTTTGTCTCTACTTCTGCAACAATATTCAGGAAATAATCCTTGCTCCGGAAACCCCATGGCTCCGTTTCATATACTGAGGATGATTTTATTATACGGCCAACATGTTCCTTGATTAATGCCAGGGCTTCATTCAGGTTATTCTGTTTGTCTCCAAGGTTTGTTCCGATACCAAGATATACCTTCATTTAATATTTTTGTGACCGGATTGTATAAATACAAAGATACCTTAAATTTAAGCTGGTTTTTATATATTTAAGATTCAAATTAATTCATTTCCGATATGAAAAATTTTCTGATTTACACATTGGCAACCATAACAGGTATTATAATTGCTACAATTCTTTTTTTATTTGTCTTTTTCGCTAGTGTAGGTATGATGGTTGCTGCAGGTGATAAGCCTGTCTCAATCAGTGATAATTCAATCCTCATTCTGAAAGCAGGTGTCCCTATTCCAGACCGCAGTGACTTTAATCCTTTTGCCGGGATTGATATAATTAATATGACCTTTTCCCCGGTTGCAGGATTGAATGATATACTGAAAAACCTGGAAAAAGCTGCCGTAGATGACAAAATAAAAGGAATCCTGATAGAGAATGGCCTTCTGACATCAGGTTGGGCTACCACTGAAGAGATCAGAAATGCCCTTGACAGGTTCAGTGAAGAGAGTGGTAAGTTTATAATATCATATTCCGATTATGTGCTGCAGCAGGAGGGCTATTACCTCTCAACAATAGCAGATAAAGTATATATAAATCCCGGCTCACTTGTTGATTTCAAAGGATTATCGGGGGAAGTAATTTTTTATAAAAATGCACTTGAAAAACTTGGTGTTGAGGTGCAGGTAATACGACACGGTAAGTTTAAAGGAGCCGTCGAAAGATATATGCTTGATAAGCTGAGCAAAGAAAATGAGGCTCAGATCAGAGATTATGTAGGATCAATCTGGAATCATACAGTTGAAAAGATGTCAGAAGCCAGAGGCATTCCTGTGGATCGGCTGAACCTTCTTGCTGATAATCTTGGCGGGTATGTACCTGAATCCGCTTATGAAAATGGTCTCGTGGATGGCTTGTTATTCCGTGATGCCCTGATAGATACACTTAAAATCTTATCGGGTCTTACAAGTGATGATAAGATCAATCTTGTATCCATGACCAGATATACAAAAGTACCGCAGACAAAAAAACCGGTAATATCAAAGAACAGAATAGCAGTTATTTATGCATCCGGCACAATTGTAATGGGTAAGGGCAGCGAATATAACATTGGTGGTAACAATTATTCAGAAATTATCAGAAAAGAGAGGCTCGACAGCAATGTAAAGGCCATTGTTTTAAGAGTAAACAGCCCTGGCGGTAATGCTATTGCTTCTGATATTATCTGGCGGGAACTTGAGCTTGCTGCCAGAGAAAAACCCGTAGTCATATCAATGGGTAATTATGCCGCTTCAGGAGGATATTATATCTCTGCCCCGGCTTCAAAGATCTATGCAAATCCAACTACAATATCCGGGTCAATCGGAGTATTTGGTCTTATTCCCAATGCAGGAAAACTCCTCGAACAAAAGCTTGGAATTACCACACAGAGTGTAAATACCAACAAATATTCTGATTTCCCTTCTGTTTACAGGCCGATGGATATTTATGAAAAAGAAGTAATGCAGAAGAGCATCGAGCATGTCTATAGTGAATTTACCGGCAAGGTCGCTTCCGGAAGGAAAATGAGCATCGAATCGGTCGACAGTATTGGCCAGGGACGTGTATGGAGCGGGGACAAAGCTCAGAAGATCGGTCTTGTTGATGAAATCGGAGGCTTAAAGGAGGCTATCGGGGGTGCTGCGCATCTTGCAGAACTTGAGACATATTCGGTACGTGAATTACCCTCTGTTGAAGATCCCTACACAAAATTACTGAAACAGCTCAGCGGAGATGTAAGACTGAAAATCCTGAAGAAAGAACTTGGTGAATCTATAAGGTTATATAATGAACTTATGGAGATTAAAGAGATGACAGGTATTCAGGCCAGACTTCCATATTTCATTGATATCCACTAATCTATGGGAAGCAGAAGAAGCATATTTCTTTATCCTCTTTCACTTATTTATGGCCTGATCACCGGTTTCAGGAACTTTCTCTATAATGCAGAAATACTTAAATCGCATACATTCCCTGTACCGATTATCTGTATAGGTAACCTGACAGTTGGTGGAACCGGGAAAACGCCAATGACTGAATATCTGGCAAATCTTCTCAAGGAAGATTTTGATGTAGCTGTCCTCAGCAGAGGCTACAGGAGGAAAACCCGCGGATTTTTATTTGTCTCTGAAACATCACGTTCAGAGGAAATAGGAGATGAACCATTACAGATAGCCCGTAATTTTCCGGAAATCACTGTAGCTGTCGACAGGAAAAGAGTACACGGCGTACGGGAGATCCTTGAGAAAAAACCGGACACCGGAGTGATATTACTCGATGATGCCTTTCAGCACAGGAGTATCACTCCCGGCTATTCAATCCTCCTTTCCGATTTTAACAGGCTGATGATACACGATCACATGCTGCCTTATGGAAATCTGAGGGAGAGCCTCGCCAATATTAAACGGGCAGATATTATTCTGATCACCAAATCGCCTGAGACAATAACCCCGATTCAACAAAGACTAATATTCAAGGAGATACAAAAAGCTCCGTACCAGGAACTTTTTTTCACTTCCTTAACATATAAAAATCCCCTTCCTCTATTTGATGATGTTAAAGCTGAAAAGAAAATCTTCAGCCGGCGTGTAAAAGAAATGCCACCGGATATTGTGCTGGTTACAGGTATTGCTAATCCAAAACCCCTGGTTGACTATCTGCAAAAACTGACTGGGAAAATAATAAATCTTCCTTTTGGTGATCATCACAGGTTTGACAAAAGAGATCTTGAAAAGATCATGAGGGCTTGGGAATCACTCAGATCATCACGGAAGTATTTAATTACCACTGAAAAAGATGCTATCAGATTAAGAGAATTTACTAATATTGCAAAAGCAATACGCAAAGCATTTTATTATATACCTGTTGGAATACATTTCTTAAATGATGACCAGAAAGAATTTGATAACCTGATAATTGAGTATGTTAGAAAAAATAAACGAATCAACAGAATTTCTTAAGGAAAAAGGAATTATTCGTCCCGATGCCGGTATTATTCTTGGTACAGGTCTTGGAGGACTAACGGTTAAGATTGAAAATAAGATTGAAATAGACTACAAGGATATTCCCAACTTCCCGGTGCCTACTGTTGAAGGGCATGAGGGAAAACTTATATATGGTGATTTCGGCCGGAAGAAAATTGTAGCTATGAAAGGACGATTTCACTATTATGAAGGTTATGGCTCAGATACTATGGCTTTACCGGTAAGAGTACTGAAATATCTTGGCATCAAATGTCTTTTTCTTTCCAATGCTGCCGGTTGTGTCAATCCCGATTTTCATATCGGTGATATCATGATCATCACCGATCACATCAGCCTGTTGCCGAATCCTCTCATTGGCAGAAACGATGAACGTATCGGACCGCGTTTCCCTGATATGGGTGAAGCATATGACAGGTACCTTATCAAGAAAGCACAGGTTATTGCACATGATTTAAAGATAAATGTACAAAAGGGAGTTTATCTCTCTACCAGTGGTCCTACATTTGAGACTCCTGCAGAATATAAATTTTTCAGGACAATTGGTGCCGATGCTGTTGGAATGTCAACCACACCTGAGGTTATTGTTGCCCGGCAGATGGGTCTTCCCTGTTTTGCAGTAAGTATAATCACCGATCTTGGTATTGAGGGAAAAATAGAATACACAACCCATGAATCGGTCATAGAGGAAGCCTCCAAAACCGAGGAACGTATGACGGCCCTCATGACGGAGATGATTGCAACGTTATGACCCCCAACCCCTCCCATCTGGACTTGGAATGCGTTTTTTATTAGCTCCCCTCCTTGTAGAGCCTGCTACGCGATAGTGGAGGGTCTCCAATAAGGGGATTTTATGAAAACCCTTCTTCCCCCTTTCAGGGGGGTAGGAAATCATAGCCCCCCTTTAGGGGGGTTGGGGGGTCATGCCCTTTGGGGGGTTATCTTATTACAGTACAAACCTTTTTCCAGGATTTGGTTTTTCCTTTATCATTATATAACTCTATGAGAATTATATAGATACCTGTGTTCACCAGGAATCCGTCTTCAGCAATGCCATCCCAAACAATCGATGCTCCGTTTCCTGCCAGCATGTTTTCTGCTATTCTTCTTACATAGCTGCCAGTCTCATCAAAAAGGGTCACGGTCACTATATTCCCCAATCCTTCAAGATTAAGATCAATGACCAGCAGATCTTCATACCCGTCATTATCAGGAGTTATTCTTCCTG
The DNA here is from genome assembly GCA_964584355.1 of uncultured Rikenellaceae bacterium. Taxonomy (GTDB): domain Bacteria; phylum Bacteroidota; class Bacteroidia; order Bacteroidales; family VadinHA17; genus LD21. The sequence continues at coordinate 2,836 of CAZOZU010000061.1, read as the reverse complement.
AGGAGAGTGCTATCCGGTCATCCGTTTGTATTATCCTGCTGCTTACCGAATTCTCTTTACCGGGGGTGCCCCATCCGGCACTCTCTGCTGCTGAATGCCAGTTTGTCCTGTCGGATGATGCAGCCCGGGGCCTTATCTTTTCAAGTGAAATGCCCTCATTATCAGCAAGTAGTGAGTAATGCATCTCATCGGTATAACGAACTTCATCAATAAGATCGAGCTCCCGGTTCAGAAGAATCAGATGCCCCCTGTCATCAGGCATTGACGGCAGCGATGATACATTAAATATACATTTCATGTTAGATGTGAAATACCTGTTTATGACCCTCTCTTTATCGGTTGTAACTGTATAGAATGTTTCAGGAAGAAAACATCTCTGTTCATCAGAAACCGTTTTTATTGCCGATGTGTCACCTGATTCATTTATTGAAACCAGAAAAAGCCTTGAAGCATCAATTGTCTTATCTGAAAGATTAAAAAGTTCAATATAATCCGGGTCATCCGTGCCGGGATTAAATAACAGTTCGTTAAAAACTATATCTCCTGCTTCTGCCTGCTGGGGTATACCATAATTGTACTCGTTTTCAATGATCGGATTCCCGGAAAAATCCACTATGCGATCAGATAAGTGTAATAAATACACTTGTCCCGGATTAAATGGTTCAGCTGTCTTAATTCGGAACTGTTTATAAAGCGGATCAACAACCATAACATATGTTACCGGATCATTGTCGATTGTTATTGCCCCGGTATTGTTTTCAAGATCGATCACCGTTTCTGACACCCATAAATTTACAGAGGCACTGTCCTCGGGAAACACATTCAGGATACCGTAAAAAGAGTTATCCGGATTGGTCTGTGACACTGAATTTACAGACCCGGGTGTTCCTCCTGCTGTTGAAATTGAGGCTTCCCAGTTACCTTCTGCGAAAAAGGGATAGTTTACATCAATCAATTCCAGTGACCATCCACCCTCTTCCTTAAGTTTATCGCCATACCAGCCGGATGAATATTCGAGTCCATGGATGAGATTTCCAAGACTATCCGATAATACAAGTAATTTACCATTATCCGTTAGTGCAGGAAAAGGTTTCAATCCAATAGTTTTTCCATAATTACTGAATAGTGAAGTATCAGAGAGCGAGCAAAGGATAATATATTCACCCGGCCCGATAATCACGGATGGTAAACTTACAGTCTTATCACCATTACGGAAAATCCAGTTTCGGGTATTAAATACATATTGTGTCCTGTTTGTTATTTCAAGGTACTCTTCCCCTGGAAGATTTACTTCAGGAAGCGGATCCGCCATAATTTCTGTAAAAAGAACATCGCCTGCCTCAACCCGTACAGGTGTATAATCAACCTGTATATCATGATCACAATTACCTTCCTTGTCACATATATCATTAATTAACAGGCTGTTATTCGTTTTATTGTTAAAATCTCCTGAAAAATGAATCATATACTCATTCCCCGATTCCCTTACTATATCTGTTACATAAATATCGATATCTCCAGGAATAAAATTCCCCGGGTAAAGAATCTCATATTTCAGCTCTTCATCAGTTATTATTTTTAGAGCCTGCCTCGACATAACTTCGCAACCCGTTATTTCAGGTGGTATTGTGTCTTTATAGAATACACCATATATTTCAAGGTCATCAAACCATAATAATCTGTCACGGGTGGAGGTATACCTGTAATTGACCAGGAACCACGAAGCTTTGAACAATTCCGGATCTGAGTCTTCAGCCTGACATTTAAGATTACCATCAGAATCCTTAACTGAGATACTCCATAATCCGGTTTCAGAACGTGCAACGGAAATAAGTGAAATTGCATCTGTACCTATATCGTTCTGCCAGTTAATGGGGCAGGTTACCAGAACCGATACTGAACCATCCCTGATTTTCCAGATTCTTAGTGTATCGTCGTACCCGGTTAAATTGACTCCAACAACAATTCCGTTTGATTTTTCTTCAGAAGAGAGACTTACAGGATCGGTATCTGACATCAGAAAAACAGCCCAGTTATTTGATGCTGACGGGTCATATCCATACCTGATAAGAAACTCCCATTTTATTAAACCCTCATCGGGATGCAGGTTGTTCAGAGGTATTCCTATGCAATCTGACCCTGATATATCATTGTCAAATACATGATGAAGGGAGAACCTGCCACTCAGGCTTTCCAGGCTGTCGGCCATCCAGTGACCGGCTGTCGATTCAATCCAGTTTTCATCAAAACCCGATTCGAAATCTTCAATGATTTGGCCATGTGCCATAACAGGCACAAAGAGTGCCAATAAAAATATTCTTTTCATACAGCGAGACTTATTGAAAAAAAGCTAATTTTGGACTTTTTCAATGTTGAGTAAATTTACGATTTTAAAATAACTATTGCAAAAACCAGGACTATGAAGACAGCTGTTGTTGGAGCAACAGGTATGGTAGGCCGTATAATGATAAAAGTCCTTGAAGAAAGGGGCTTTCCTGTTTCACAACTAATTCCGGCCGCATCGGAGAAATCAGTCGGTAAAGAGATTATTTTCAAAGACTCCCCGATAAAAATTGTAAGCATCAGCGATGCTGTTGAGCAGAAACCGGTATTTGCAATTTTTTCTGCCGGTGCATCGACATCAAAAGAGTGGGCTCCTGTTTTTGCTAAAAACGGCACTATAATCATTGACAACTCTTCCGCCTGGAGGATGGACGAAAACGTACCGCTTATTGTTCCCGAGATAAATAGCCATGTCCTGAAAAAAGGTGACAAAATAATTGCCAATCCAAATTGTTCCACGATACAAATGGTAATGGCACTGGCTCCCCTTCAC